>JANOXZ010000096.1:0-7573 GCA_031418695.1 Synechococcales cyanobacterium VAR_35_metabat_10 | reverse complement strand
TCGGCCTTAAGGATGTTGAAGAGTAATGGTCGCAGAGCAAGCTGATAGATATCCAAAAGTACTAATCCCAGAAATAAGCGATCTCTGGCAGATCTGCATCTTCTTCGTCATTCTCAAACTCGTCTACCAAACCCGGATACACATTGGAAGCTTGCGCTGCTTCGCTGATGCTGTCATCTGGAGCCAAAAAGTGGGCAGGCAGGGCGCGTCGCCGCGACATTCTGGGCTTAGAGCTACGCCCGGTATAAGACAGGGTGTTTCTGGCTATGCGTACTTTACGACCGCGCACGTTCAAAATTTTGACCTTATCCTTTTCAAATTACTCGAAACATCGGCTCTAATAAATCTTATTGGAGCTGTGCATCTTAAAATATGCGGACAGGGAGACTCGAACTCCCACACACTAGGTACTAGTTCCTAAGACTAGCGCGTCTACCATTCCGCCATGTCCGCAGATACGCCCAATCTATCATACAAACTGGCCGATTGCCCAGTGATTTTTGGCAATACTTCACAAATCTCCACAAAAATACCACTGCACAGCTTCTTGATCGGCACATTTAACGTGAAGCTAGTGCTAAACTTGATACCGGCCAACTCTGGGAGATGTCGAATCATGTCCGAACCATTCAATAACCCTGCTCTAACAGAGCGTCCCCGCTTTCAGCCTGCTCCGGTCATTCCGGTCAGAAGACAAACATCTATTCTAGACTGGCTCGAAGCCCAAGGTCGCTTGATTGATCGAGATGACCGTGATACTACCCAGCCAGAATTTCCGCCGGATAACTTTGCCGACGATCTCATGGAAGGTGATTATGACAATAGCGCCAGCGATGAAGAAGAGAGCAACACTAACGATGAAGAAGATTAAGTAAGGATCCGTCGATTCCCCTCTCCCGATCAGGCAGAGGGATTCAGATTTTCTAGCATCTCTAGACATTTACATATCTAGCGCCACCACATCCCTTTTTACTCAGTTATGAACGAGAAAGCCTCTACTAACAGCAGCTTTAGCCCCACTGGTTCACAGTTACTGTATGCCATTGGGGCAATACTTACGGCTGTCACCGCGTTTCTAGATTACCGATTTAACCATCGGTTGGAAACTGCTCTGATCTTGCCTTTCGCCATAACTGCTGCTGCGGTGGCCGCGATCGGGTTTGTGGCGGTGCCCAAACTGGGTCAGCTCAAAATGGGGCAATTTATCCGCGAAGATGGCCCCCAAGCTCACTTAAAAAAAGCTGGCACACCCACCATGGGTGGAGTATTTGTGGTGCCCACTGGCCTACTAATTGCCATTATTTGGTCACGCTTTAATTTAGATGTGGTGGCTTTGTCTTTAATGACAGCTAGCTATCTGGCAATCGGCGGAGTAGATGATTGGAAAAGCTTGAGTAACCGCAAAAATGAAGGTTTGACTCCCAAGGGTAAGCTGGGCTTACAAGTGGGCGCGGCTGGACTGTTTTGTCTGTGGGCTTACTTCACCAAGACAGCTAGTATTACCTCCGTGGCCTTGCCCTTTGGGGTTTTGCCTTTCGGTCTGTTTTTTTGGGGACTGGCAGTATTTGTATTGTTAGCTGAAAGCAACGCGACCAACCTCACCGATGGGGTCGATGGTCTGGCTGGTGGTACCGGGGCGATCGCGCTGTTGACCATGGCAGCAGTGACTGGTGTGAAATACCCGGAGATTTCGGTTTTTTGTGTTTGTCTGAGCGGCGCTTATCTGGGCTTTTTGGTACATAACCGCAACAAAGCCAGCGTCTTTATGGGCGATACTGGTTCTCTGGCGCTGGGTGGCGCATTAGCTGCTGTGGGGATCATTACCAATAATCTCTGGGCACTGTTTGTCATTAGCGGCATCTTTTTTATTGAAGCCCTGTCGGTGATTGCCCAGGTCAGTTATTATAAGGCGACCAAAGACGCTGATGGCAAAGGGAAACGACTGTTTCGGATGGCTCCTTTTCATCACCACTTAGAACTAGGTGGCTGGAAAGAAACCCAGGTCGTTGGCACCTTCTATTTGATAAATCTTATTTTGGCGGTGCTCAGTTGGTGGAGCCGCCCGATCGCTTAAATCATCCGATCGCCTGAATTTTTCTGCTGTTTCGTGAACTTAATCTGCAATAACTGCACAACATACTGTGAACGATACTACCTCCACTCCAGCTACCGAATTTGATCCTGATGTTGTCTTGCTCCGTCTCCGCCGCAAAGAGGGCAATTGGGTGCAATGGGGTCAAGACTGTCAACAGTTACAAAAAACTGGTTATAATCAGCAGCAAATTTTTGAGGCCAGTGGCTTTGAGCCAATCCACCAAAATCAATTGATGGTGGCAGCGCAGGTTTTTGCCAGTATGGAAGAAATTGGGGTGCAGCCAGCCACGACTACCCACTTTACCCGAGTAGGCAGTGATAGCTTGTATGAGCTAAGAATCTTGAGTAAAAAAGACCGGGCGGCAGTGGCAGATTTTTTGGTCGATCGCAATCTCAACTCCGAAAATGCCAAGGAAGTAGCCAAGGCCACTAAAGACTATGCCGATTTACGTCAGTTACCCACAGGGTTCACCGCTCATCCCGGCGATGCTGTAGCCTATCAATATTGGCGCTACGCTAGCCAACAGCATGATCTGATGGAAAAAACCCGCTTGGTGGCGCGGGGCTTACTATTTGCCCACAGCAACAGCGCTCGTCAACAAATCGAGAAGCTATTGGGCAGCTTGAACCAACCAGAACGCGCTAATCCCAAGCTGCCGTTGTATCGGTTAGAAAGCGATGAAGAGCTACCTCGATTCTTACCAGTAGCTGGTAAGTTGCCGTTGAAAACGGTGGATGTGGCAGCAATCCCTCGGGCAACAGCAGTGGGCGCATTTAGCTTGGTAAATACTGATTGGAAGCGCTGGGTAGGTCTACCTGGCTGGCAAATGGTGATTTCGGCGATCGATCCCGTTGTGGTATTTCAGACCAACCAAGAGTTAATCAAAGATGCCGATATGGACGAAGAGCTACTGATGCTGATCGATCGAGGCATCACTGAATGGAATGATTTTAAATATTTCATGATCGATCGGGCGGGCGAATTGGTAATTGATTACTTTTCTACTGCTCCCACCGAGCCGATAGTTGGTCAGTTGGTATTAGTGCTAAGACCCAAGCGGATGCTGGCTACTGGCGATCAACATGATCTATGGCAAATCGAGGAATAGTCTGGCGCGGCATTTGAGAAGTTGGAGGAGGAGTTGGAGATGGTAGAATAGTAACGAAATGTAAATAGATGCCGTTACTGAAGCCATGAATATTCCTCAGCCCAAAACCTTGCCCCAGATTTCTCAGCCAAAGTTTGGATTTAGCCGTGCGACCGAAACATTGAATGGCCGTGCAGCAATGATTGGCTTTGCAGCACTATTAGTAATTGAAGTATTTACTGGCTCTGGTCTTTTGACGCTGCTCGGTTTGCGCTAATAGCTTTTGGGTATGTTAACTAAATAATGTTTACCATGCCCCTTACTAGGCTGATATCCATGAAGTCTTTTTACGATAAAGAACCGATTACTGGATTAATTATTACTGCCGGAGCTGTGAATGCTTTGCTGGGCGGAGTAAATGCAATCGGCACTCCCTTTATATTAGGTTTAGCGGCGGCGGGTGGTTCGATCGTCTATCGCTGGTGGATGATTCAGCGAACCACTCGCAAATAAACTTTTAGGTGCCGGGGAGATTGCGGAGGCTTTCGTCGAGGTGGTATCGATCGCCCAAGGCTTTCAACATGGGTCCACCTTTGCCCATGGCTACTACGCTCACAGAGCAAGCCGGAATATCTAGCCGATCGCGGTAACGTCCTTGTTCGATGCCTAGCAGGTTACAAAGAATAATCCGAATAGTGGCTTTGTGCGCCACAATCAACACATCACCGCTAGGATAACTTTGAGTAATTTCGGCCACTACGCCCAGAGCACGGTTGGCTACTTGTAAGCCGGTTTCGCCACCTGCGGGGGCATTCCAGGCTGGTTCGCTTTTCCAGCGCTGATAGTTTTCGGGATACTTTTCTAATACGGTGGCTAGAGTTTGGCCTTCCCATTCGCCATAATGAATTTCTTTGAGTCCAATTCTTATTTCTGGCTGAATATGCAGAGTTTTGCAAATGGGTTCAGCGGTAGCCAGAGCGCGCTTCATGGGGCTACTATATACGGCGTTCCACTGCACATGTTTATAGACACTAGCAAAGGATTCGGCCATTTTCAATCCTTCTGGTGTTAAATCGGGGTCAATCCAGCCACAGTGGGCACCTGTGCGGCTATAGGTAGTTTCGCCGTGGCGCAATAGGTATAAGTTCAGGGTCATGGCTCTAGTTTACTCTGGGGTATCTCTCGATTTTACCCGTTTGATTCGATCGAAGCATTATTTGTTTTGGACAAATGGTTAAGAACCGTAACTATTATGGTCATTTGCTGTTGCCTGAACACAGGATAGTGAGTGGGCATTTAGGTAGATAATTTTATGAAAACGATTTTGCATATTACACGGCGGGCAGAGTGGGCGGCAGCTAAGGATTTGGGTACCTACCGGGGAAATACGTTAGATTCTGAAGGGTTTATTCATTGCTCAACGCTGAAGCAGGTGGTGGGTTCGGCAAATCGGTTTTTTCAGGGTCAGCAGGATCTAGTGATTTTGGTGATTGATGAGGGTTTGGTGCAGCCAGAAATTAAGTATGAAGGGGATGCAGATAATTTGTTTCCGCATATTTATGGGGCTTTGAATGTGGAGGCGGTGGTAAGGTCAATCGATTTTGAGGCGGGAGCAGATGAGATTTTTAGTTTGCCGCCAGAGTTAACAGAATAAAAGGGTCTGGGGTGAGGATTCCCCTGAATCCCCCAGATTTCCAATTCTCAAGTATGATCGAAAAAGTCTATACAGCCTTAGCTATACACCCGTGACTTTATCTAAACAGCTAATCATCGATCGATATCGCCAACGCATCGCTGCCAGCGAACGCACCCGATTAACCAAGACCGACCTAGCTGAGCTGATTATAGAATTCATTGATCAATTAGCCATCATCAAAACCAAAGCCAAAATCCAAGAACTCTGTACCGCCGAAATCGCCCTGTTAGAAGAAGGCTATCCCCAAGCCACGATCGGCAAAGTCTATCTGCCCATGTACCGCAAAGCCATCCAAACCGCCGTAGCTGATGGCCTGTTGCCCCTCACCAAAAATACTAGTCGAGAATATACCTACAGCAAACGCAACAGTGGTGACACTGGACAGGCGATCGATCACTTTGCCCTAGATTATCTCAAATACGACAGTGCTACCTATAGCCAGTTTGCGGGCATCTCTGCCGAGCGCAATAATTTAAAGCAAGACAATCTGCAACCGGTTAATCCCGATGTTTTCTTAGCCGTCGCAGCCAATTTACTGGCCTCTGCGGATCCCTTTGATTTGGCCGTGGGTATTGCGGCCACTACTGGTAGGAGATTTTCGGAAGTTGTTGCTAAAGGCACGATGACAGCTACGAATGATTTATATTGGATTAGCTTTGCCGGTCAACTTAAAAAACGCACTTACAAAAAAAATGTTGAGGCTGATAGTTATTTAACTCCTTGCCTATTACCGGCGATGATCGTCCTCGATGCCATGGAGCGTTTTCGTCAACACCCCCGTATTGCTGCACTGGCCGATTTTTCGGCGATCGAAATTAACCGCAGCTTGGCAGATTCTGTAAAGCGATCGGTGATTCGCAACTTTGGTGATAGTGGCATTGTGCCCATTCTGCCCAGCGAATCGGCAGTGACGGTGCATAATTTACGGGGGATTTACGGCGAAATTTGTACCCACTTTTTCTGTCCACCCGATCGAGCGGTTTCTCGCTTTGTGCAAGAGCGACTGGGACATGTGATTTCTGTTGATGAACTCAAGCGCGCTAATTCTTCGGCGACTCAACATTATTTTCATTACTATTTGGTAGATAGCAACGGTCAACACTTGGGTGCCAAGGGCATCAAATTAGGTGGCTCTCCGCCAACCGAGATCGTGGTTGATGACTATGAAGATGTGGATGCTACGCCAGTACAACTAGAGTTACTGGCTAATCCGACTACCAAGAAATCAGTTAGCAAAGCAGCTAAGAAAACTATCGATCGCCCTGTTGAGATCGATTCCCGTGAATCTTTGCCACCGCAGCCCGACACCCCCACCATTGATCCTCAACAGTTTGCCGCTCTGCAACAAGAGGTCAGTCGTTTATGGCAACATTTGAACTCTACGAACACTTCCCAGCCACAAGTTAACCAAGAAGAATTAACTACTGTCCAAAATACATCAGTACAGTTGACTCAAGAATTAGTTGCTGCCCATAGTCATATTGCCGAACTAGAACAAGAAGTAGTTACTTTACACCAAGCCAATCTAGGCTATCAGCAGAGAATAGAACAGTTGATGGATATTTTACAGCCCTCTGGAGCCAAGCCTATAGTAAAAAAATCATCACCTAAAATCTCTGTATCACCGACAAAACCAGCAGCCGAACGCCGCACACCCGCCGCAAATAGAATCTTGGCGGCGATCGATACCATCATGCTCTGGAACCATCAGAAAGACCAAAAATTTGCTATTTCTCAGACTTTATTGCTCAAAGCCACTGGCTGCAATATGCCTGCCATTAAACGGGTGCTTGAGGAATATGCTGAGATGATCGATCAACATCATGTCGAATATGATATCCAGCCCCGCCACCAATCCAAGAAACTCGACATGATTCTAGATTTTATGAAGCAGCACTAAAATCACGATCAATCTAAGGGTTGGCCAAAAATTGTAGTGATAAAAGCGGTAGGACTACACAATAACTGTTTGGCTACTTGCAGCATCGCAATGCCTCGGTTATCGAAAACGCGATCGTCATCAATAATTACTTCAATCCGGCGGATCAAGGCTAAACCAGCATATTGCAGCACCCTAGCTAAAAAGTCTGGCTGATCGGCAAAAATGGCAGGGAAGGTTTGACGATAGCTATCAAATAGAGTAAATAACACGGGTTGCAAACTACTCAGAGGGACGATCGCTAACTGCAACGATTCATTGATGCTCAGTTCACTGCTGACTACCAAGTTTTCTAACCAGAGCTGCAAATAACTATTAATTAAATTCCCCAAATCTACAGCAGGATCGCCCCAGCGGGAGGATTCCCAGTCGATAAATCGAATTCTGCTATCGGTGGCTGGAGGCATTGGTGAGTGATGGATCAATAAGTTATTGAGTTTGAGGTCGTTGTGAACCAGGCAGCAAGCTTGGTAGTCTTGGGCTAGTTGCTCGACAGCAGCGGCAAGGCTAGGGTATTGCTGATAGAGTTTGTAAAAGCGCAAACAGTCGATCGGGGTAACTGCAAAAATCCCGGAATGCACTCGATTCAGGCGATGGGCAACTTTTCGTCCGGGGTTGACCGGACTACCGAGGCTAGTTTCTAGGGGTTCTTGCCAAATGCTATTATAGGTTGATCGATGGACTAGAGCTAGTTTTTGGCCAAGTTCTTTGGCGATTTGAAAGCGGCCCAGATGCGTCGGCACCGCCGACGCGGCG
>JANOXZ010000095.1:0-10476 GCA_031418695.1 Synechococcales cyanobacterium VAR_35_metabat_10 | reverse complement strand
TCCAACTGCATCTGAACCATCACACCTATAGAACCTATTTGAGATCTCTTGAGCTATGGGCAATCGCAAACTTGAATTAGTTGCAGGGGCACACAGCGAAAGTCACTGAATATCTATCTATCTAATGTTATGCGGAATTCTCTCCCAGTAGTGAGTCTGATAGCCTAAGTCTGAATTTTGCTGTGCCTGGAAATTGGTTGAAATAGTAATCACTGAAAAATGTTATGTACTTTTGAAACCCTACGGATAAGTAAAGGTTCTCTGCAATCTCATTGCCAATCGTGACTGATATCCCGATGCTTTCAATCTCTGCGGCTCGTGCTTCTTGAATGATGTGCTTCAGCAAATCCTTGCTGATTCCTTGTCCACGAAATTGTTCGACAACTGCTATACATTCAATAGTCCAAGTTCCTGATGGTTGCAACGTCTCATCTTGTGGGTTGTACCAAACAGTTTTGTATTTCTCCTCAAATTGCTTAATCTGCTCACCACTCCATTCCAGCAAATTGTATAACTTGCCTATATTTTTGAGATCGAGCGGACGATAGTCATCTTGGCTCATGATGAAACAAGATGCTCCTGCTACGGGTATTCCCTTGTTTTCCGCAATGATAAAGTCTGAAATTCGACACCATGCCAGCACATCCAGGGCAATAGCTTGCCGAATAAAAGCCATTGTCTCTATCCCAAAACCTTCGATTAATGAATCCCAATAGCAAAAACCTGGCGATGGGGAACTAGCCATGTAATTACAGTACGATACAAATTCTAAATCATCTGAATTTGCCCGCCGAAAGGTTAAGTTAGACTGATTCATAGCAGTCGTCCTCCATCATTCCAATTTCCAAACATTTTATTATCGGCGGTTTTACTCACAAAATTTTGAAGTCGCCGATCAAATTCATTGAGATTTTTACGCATTTCTTCAATGTAGCCAATGCGTACTCGACGATACAGATCGGGAAATTCAAGAAAATTAGACCAAGCAGCATCCATTGAACTTTATTTTATTTGTTGCAGAACGGCTCAACGTTGTAAAGCTTTTAACCCAAGATTTGGAAATAGCTGACTTGCAACGTAACTACTTACCGGATCAGGCTTCTGGGGTTTCATTCCGACAAGCTGCTAGTAGTCGTCTTGAAAGATTCGATAAAATTCGTTCTAACGGCTCAGGCTTCAGCAGTGGCAAGGGTCTTTAAATCATCAAAGAGTATTCCAATCATCTACTGCAAGACCCGATTAGGCGCTGTGTCATTATCTATTGGTCACGTCATAGTCTTGCTTCTTGGGATTGAAATTTTCTGTCTATCCAGCCGAATTTGGGTGGATAGACAGAAAATTTCAATCCATCCTCCTATTTTCGCCTACACTAAAGCCGATCGCAACCACTTCAACCAAATTTGACATCCCTCCGAGCCAGATTGCGCCACAAGCCGGGAATTTGGCGGCAACCGTAACCAAGAATAGATCTGAAAAACCTCATCTCCTTCACTAAAACCACCTTGGATTACAAAAATTTCTAACCCACCCGGTACCAGTAAATCGATCGATGTATTCGCCTCCCATCGTTCCAGTTGCACCGTTTCTTGATCGTCAGAAAACAGCGACATTATACTGACCTCCAGCCTCGTCAAATCAGCAATATATGGCTGTTGCCCAGTGTTGATAGTGATTTGGGTGCGATCGTCCGGGTCAAATTGCCAGAGTTTAACCAAAATAATGCAGCCGCTGACAGAACCTGGCCTATGGCGAGATGTTGGTGGATTACGAACGTAAGTACCCACCGGATAATCCCCATGCTCATCCTGAAAAACACCCGCCAAAACCAAAAATTCTTCGCCACCGTCATGGATATGGGGAGAGAATTGACTATGGGGAGCATAGCGCACGATCGATGTCGCCCTTGCCACTTCGTCTCCAACGCGATCAAGCATTTTCCTTTCCACCCCAGGAATTGGTGATGCTTGCCAAGGCACCGCCGCCCCATGCACCACTGCCCGTTTGGTAAAGTTAGCATTGAGTTCCATCACGTTATTCTCTCCCAATAAATCAATAGCAATTAGGCACTAAAACTAGGTCGTTGCTGCATTCGATCGTGCCAAGCTTGCAGATGGTTGGCAGTTGCCGGAATCGTAATTTGACAAAAACCCCCAAAAGTCACCCCAGCCAAAGCCGTAATATCGGCTACTGTAAAGCGATCGCCCGCCATATAAGACTGAGTCGCCAATAATTTATCTAAGTCATTCAGGGTGGCGATCGCCTGTTCCTTCTGCTTTTCGCCCCATTCTGGAATCTGATAAGCTTCAAAGCCTAAACCAGACGTGGCATGGTGGAAGTAGTTGGCGATCGCATCCAGTAAATTCGCTTCCACCCGCCGTTGCATCATATGAATCACCGCCCGCTCCGTAGCATTCTTGCCCGTTAGAGTAGGTTCGCCCTTCAAATGGTCGAAGTATTCAGTGATGGCAGTACATTCAACAATACGGGTGCCATCATCGAGTTCTAACAGAGGCACAGCACCTGCCGGATTTTTCGATAGGAATGCTGGCTGCTTGTGCTCACCCTGGGGTAAATCGACTTGGACAAATTCAACTTGTTCAGTCAACCCCTTTTCTGCCAGGGCGATGCGTACCCGCCAAGGGTTGGGGAAGGCTTTGTATTCGTAGACTTTCATGGCAGTTCTCCAATTACAGAATTTCATCTATCTAACGTTCGTTAGGTAAATGATGGCGTGAATCATAGGCAGTTGTCAACCCCCTACCTGACGTTAGATAATAAAAAGTATGAAAGACAACTCCATAGACTATTCAGCAAAGGCAATCGAAATTTTAGAGGCAGCAGAGATCCGCATTCGCCGGGGTGGATTTGAAGCCGTAAGTTACCGTGATCTGGCAGCAGATGTAGGAATTAAGGCGGCCAGTGTGCATTACCATTTTCCACAGAAGGCATTACTAGGAGCAGCAGTGGTCGATCGCTATAGTGATAAATTGTCAACGGCGTTGGGTGTCGTTGACCTCTCCCAAGCAACAGTAGCAGAGCATTTACAACGATTATGTAATTGCTATATAGCGGCTGTGCAAAATGACGGGATGATTTGTTTAGGCTGCATGTTGGGGGCAGAGTCGCAGGATTTACCAGATGCTGTGTCGGCAGCCGCTAGAAGATTTTTCAAGCGGCTACTAGATTGGATTGAGTTGGCATTAGGCGATCGGGCTGATGCGGCTACATTAGCTGTTCACGCGATCGGTACCTTGCAAGGCACAATGATTTTGGCAGTCATCCTAAAACGCCCAGAGTTAATGGATGAAGTCGCTGACCAGTTAAAGCGATTAATCGAAATGTAAGCGTTGACTACTCATTCATTCATTCGCTGGCACCACTTCCCGTGATGCTAGGAAGCCAAGGACAATTGCCACCAAGATTAATGCCGGGACATCACCGACCAGATGCCCATGCTCCGCTGGATCAATCACTGCCTGTACTGCCATAATTAGTCCGTGGACAGCACTCGACCAGACGGTGAACCAGATTAAGCTGAGATGTGTTTCTGGTTTTCGAGAAGCTCATAGCAAAAAGACACCAAGTGTTGCATAAATACCAATGATCATTTGTAGGGATTCAGATTGATCGGGTTGCCATACCCAGCCCGATGCCCAGATTTTCGTCAACGGATAGATCATGAGAAAAGCAATTCCCACAATAACAAGGGCAATTTGCAAGTACCTTGGCTTTTCATCCACTACTCTAACCTCCTACTATTTTTCAGGAAGGTCGTTTGCTACAACGAAACTAAGCCTGCAATGTTGACTGAGATTGAGAAGTATTTAGGCAGTGGTTTGATTAAGG
This sequence comes from Synechococcales cyanobacterium VAR_35_metabat_10, assembly GCA_031418695.1. GTDB lineage: Bacteria > Cyanobacteriota > Cyanobacteriia > Cyanobacteriales > Chamaesiphonaceae > JAAFHZ01. The sequence continues at coordinate 6,630 of JANOXZ010000095.1, read as the reverse complement.
GAGTTGGATCGGTGACAGCCAAGCAGATTGTGGCGCATTGTGCTCTGGAGACTTTGGAGATTATTGAGCAGCATAGCGATCGATTAATTGAGGTGCCAGGGATTGGTAAGAAGCGGGTGCGGATGATCCAGAAGGCTTGGAGAACCAAGCCATCGATTGTTACTCGACCCCCAATTTACAAGGGCAATTCGCGGTCATTGGAGAATCATCTGCGTTTGCCCTGGAATTGTTGTCGCGATCTTGTTTTTGAGCGTGAAGTTTCCCCCATTCGTACATTGTTTGTACCATCGGATAGAGGGTTCTACCGTACTCGGTAAAGCTATATTCAACTTTGGGCGGAACGGATGGATAAACCACTCGAAGAACTAAGCCATCTTGTTCTAATTGGCGCAGTTGTTGAATCAACATCTTCTCAGTAATCTGTGGTATGAGTCGTCGTAGATCGCTGTATCGTCTCGTGCCAAAGACAAGACGAGCCAGGATTCGGAGTTTCCATTTGCCACCGATCGCTAACAGTGCTGCTTCCACTGCTTGCGTAAATTCAATTTGATTTTCCATTTTATCGTCTTCCACTGACTTTCAAGTAAGTACTTCCAAAATAGCAAGTAACTGGATAAAGTGAGAGCGAGTTGTTTTGAAACCATTTTGAGGACACATGAAATCGAATTCAGGGTTGGCAAAAACAATCGTCATTGGCAGAGGCTACAGCGGTATTGCATTGATCGGCTGGATTGGGGTTCCGGTAACCACCTCTCAACCCAATTCGCCCTAGAACGTTACTGATCAATGCCAGATTTATTAGCGATCATCAAGCTGATGTCGTTATCCTATTTGGTATTGATAAAAACTATTAAATCGCTCACTATAAAAATATCTTGATATGTCACTAGCAACATCAAAACCCAGACTGAATAATATCTTCAAACAACTAATGTCTCTGCATTGGTGGATGGCAATCTGCTACCTACTATTGTTTCCAAGTGGGATTATTATGGCAAAACTTGGCAATAAAATTAGCGATCAAGAACTTTTACTTACCGCGCACAAATCATTTGGCGTATTGGTATTAATATTACTCGGTTGGCGTGTTTATTTGTTAGTGAGGGTTTGGAGAAAGAAATATAGTAAATATCTGCCTAAATTGACTACAAACTGGTACTCCAAGACTGTTTTACATACCCTGCTCTACTTAATGATGTTCGTTGTGCCGCTGAGTGGTTATTGGCTATCCAATGCTTATCAAGCTAATAATATCAGTTTATTTGGGGTGCCGATGCCAGATCTCTTTCCCGTCAGTTCGGATGCGGCAGATCGAGCAAATGTCGCACATGGCACAACATCAAAAGCCTTAGCAATTTTTATCCTGATTCACTTGATCGCCCAACGGAAAGTTGTCAATGCTAATTGGCGCAGATTGTTTAATTGGATAATGAAATTGAGAGTACAAAGGTAATTGGATCAGCATCTTCAACTCAGATTGATCGGGCAAAATCTGTCTTAATCAATTTAATTGCTTGAACGACACGCTGCATACTACTAAAACTGTTGATTTGGAGAACTAGGCAATAATTGATGATACAAGTGATATTCACAACCTTCGATATCACTCGTATCATCAACATATTGAATTAATCTAGGTAGAGAATAAGACAATGACTAATATTAACAAAATTGCAGTAGTCACGGGGTCTAGTAGAGGACTTGGTAAAAGCACTGCTTTGAATCTGGCTAAAAAAGGGGTCGATGTCATCGTAACTTATCACAGGAATGCGGAGGAAGCTAAAAAGGTCGTTGCAGAAATTGAACAGCTTGGGGCAAAGGCTGTCGCACTGCAATTGGATACGGCTAACATCAAAACCTTTGACAGTTTTGTGGCTCAAGTCCAGCAGTCATTGCAAGCAGAATGGTAGACCGATCGATTTGATTTTCTGGTGAATAACGCTGGGACTGGCGTTTATGCCTCTTTTGCCGAGACGACCGAGGAAGATTTTGATCACTTGATGAATATTCACGTTAAGGGCGTTTTCTTTCTCACCCAAAAACTCTTGCCACTCATCAATGATGGCGGACGGATCGTCAATCTTTCGTCAGGATTAACTCGGATTATTTTGCCGGGATATGCCGCCTATGCCAGTATGAAAGGTGCGATGGAAACCTTGACCAAATACATGGCAAAAGAACTGGGATCGCGGAAAATAGCCGTCAATATCGTGGCTCCAGGGGCGATCGAAACGGATTTTGGGGGTGGTGGTGTGCGCGACAATCCCGAGGTGAACCAATACCTCGCCTCCCAAACTGCGCTCGGGCGCGTCGGCTTGCCTGATGATATTGGCGGCGCGATCGCATCCCTCCTATCCGCCGACAATCAATGGGTCAACGCCCAACGCATCGAAGTCTCCGGCGGTCAATCGATTTAATCTGCAACAGTACGGGCTGAACCCTCGAAGTAATCATTTGTTACTTTGGCCATAAACTCTCTCTTACGTGAACCAGTAAGTTTCTTGGCTGCATCTTTGAAGGTTAACTGAATAGCGTCACTGAGTATGATGAAGAAGGGTGTCTATTTCAAAACTTGGTAGAGGGCGCTGACAAAGCAGTGCTATTACTAGTTTAGAAGAAATGGGAGCATATTTATACGCATGTCCCTTACTATGACAGGGGCATAGCTAAAGCAGAGTTAGCGGACAAACCAATAGCAATAACTGATTTAACAAAAGCAGCAGAGCTATTTCAACAGCAAGGAAATGCAGAGATGTATCAGAATGCAACTCAACAATTAAAAAGAGTTAGAAATCAGAAGTAAAAATAGATCGATAGAACTGATACCCATTTCATCAAGGTTTTCAGCACCGCATGAGAATCGGTTGCCACTAGTCGTGATTCCAATATTTTCTTGGGGGGATTCCTCCAACTCAAACCCTACACCTACCAGAAATATGCCACTGTCGATCAATTACTTCCACCGATCACCCTTAACACAAACAATCCGATCGATCTCCCCAAACCAATAACCCACCAATCCCCCTCAAAATTCCTAGCACTACCAAAGAAAGCCGCGATCCTACTAGTGCCAGCAGTTCTCCCTGAGCGATATTGAATCCCCCGAAAACCAGAGCTACAAAGATACTCGCGGAATTCATTGACCGCATGACCCCAATGTTTCCCACCGTCTTCAGGGCTACATTGATACCGTTGAGGTCAAGGTAGCGTTGGGTGCGGTGCGATCATAGGTGAGAGTATTCGATCGCCTTTGGCGCAAGCGGAGCTATCAACCTTGGTAGAACCGGAAATGCTGTTATTTAGTAGATGAGAAGCAACTAATTGATTCTTCTATTAGAATCTTGAGATTGTCCACATTGATTGCAATAGGGTAAACCTTTATAAGTAAGACTATGACAGTTTTGACATTCGCTCAGTTGATAAGTACTACAATGAGGGCAATAGATATCTGAAGAGCGAATTTTACTCGCACAGTTAACGCATTGAGATTTTTGAACTCTTTTGGCCATCTGGATTTTAGAATTGAAGACAAATTCTTGGAAAATCTTGATTAGTCCAAATCCAAGCAATGGGATTAGCAAAATGTAAATATAGCTAATCAGGAAGAGTAGGCTACCAAATATGCTGTAAATGACTTTTGATATAAATGTAAAGAGTACCCCAACTTGAAGAAATTCAAATACTTTGAAGAGTAGGGGAATCAGGAAAATTACTAGCAAATGCCAACTAATCAAAGCTATCAGTCCGTAACCTCGCCGTTGGGCAAAGTTATTAATTACAAATGCTCCCAAAATTAATGGCAGTAGAAATACAGCCTGAAAACCAAATTGAATGCTAGGATACCAAAACGAGGCTTGTTGATAACTACTTTTGAGTGGATTAAATTTATTGTTGTCTTTTAGCAGACTAATAAAAGCTGTACTTTCTGGCTTGGCAACTAATTTATTGTTAAGATTGGTGGTCTCTAGTTTGAGTGCAGAAATTTTGAGATTGTTTTGATCTAATGTCTGCTTTGCTTTTTCTGCACCGACTTGATTAATTGATCGGCCTCGTTCTTGTCCAGCTATTTTCTCTAATAATGATGAGTCATATTGACTCTTGATAGTCTGATTTGCCAATTCTAGTTTTCTAATATCTGCTTGCTGCTGATCAATAGTTGAGACAACTTTTCGATTTTCAAGTGTATTTATTTTGTCTCTTATTCCAGCGTAATCGAGACAGGTACTCGCAATATTACCTAAATGGTTTTTAGCATCTTGCTTGTAAGTCTCTCTGCTACTGGATTTTGGTTGAGAGCCATACATATCTTCATTAGTCTCTGCTAGAACTGCCTTTCTAACAATGTCATAATCTTTATTACCTGTAGTCTGAGTTTGATAACTATCCCACTCAGAATAACATGGATGAGCTTGAACTGGACTGAGATGCCATCTACTGATATCATCCAATCCTGAGAATACGTTAGTGAGAATAAATAAATCAACTAAAATGATGACGACCAGACTAATTTTATTGAGTGGCTCATTATTAATCCTCCGAGATCGATCGAAGAATCTACTCAAAATCTGACGCATTCTAGTAAACATACAATTTTTCGAGTAATACCATAGGACAGAATCATACTACTGCTTTGTATATCGATCCACGAGTTCAACTGTGCCAGCTTAATAATTGACCATGTAGCAGTCCCTGATAGGCTTTATTTTCAACCTAAAGATAACACCCTAATATTTTTCCATGTTTTTCAAGGCTGTGCCACTCGGGGCAAGGCTTCAGTGGGTAACGTTGGGCGCGGTGCGATCATGAGGGTCTTGGGTGGTGAGGGTGTTCGGCCTATTCTCCTCGACGAACATCCATCGGACTTCCTATCCAGTTTCTGCCGCTGAAAATATACCACTTTCCATGAATATGAGTGGTTTCATAATAGGTTTTAGATCGGTCAGGAAGGTAAGCAAAACCATATTGATCTTCGATTCCGTCTAGACTCGATGATGGAATAAAATTTCTGGTCTGAAAGTAAAAAGGCTTATTATGACGATCGGGTGCTTGTTGAGCTAAAGCTCTTTCAATCTGCTGAATATGAGTGTAGAAGTACAGTCGAGCGGGGATGTTGAGAAGAAATAATGATTTGACAAATATTAGTATTAGTACACTTAAGATGCCCGATATTTGACGACTTTTTTGCTTGCGACGAAATATTTGAATGGTTTCATAAATGGCTAAGACTAACACTAGGATAAATAATAACGGTATTAGAGTAGCAACAATAACCCACAAATAAGCATTGCTCTCAATATCAGTATAGATATCTAGGTAGTATTCTAATCGACCTGGTACTAAGGCTGTAAACAAAAATACTGCACAAATTGCACCTAAAAATAAAGGCAAGAATTTCAGGGAAGTTCCGAGGATTAATTGCATAAATTTCAAAGGTGTTAATGTCTCCACAGACATACCGATTTTTCACCGCTCCCATTCTCGTAGATCATTCTTCAGTCATTATCCACTGATTCCTTAACTTTCATGAAGTGATCAATGGCATTACTCCCCCATCTAACGGTTTAGAAGATGCCCTTCCAATAACCCCAATGTTTCTCGTAGTTGGCACCGTGTATAAGATGAAGGTCGATGCTTGTCATGTCCAGTTCTTTGATGATCCCCTCACGCCCAATGGTGGACCAAAGACCATCAAGTTCTTGTTCAAAGATCTCCGTCGCCGCCCTACCCCCGACCTCCCAATTCCTAAGCCCCAACTGATGACATCACCACTCTCGATTCTCTAGCCCCGATGTTTTCCTGGGTTGAGTTGGGTCATGGGGCAGTCGTTCGAGCAGCGTTGGCTATGCCAGATCGACCCCCAAGTAAACAGAGTAGCCAAGACATCCCCAGCCACCCAAAAAAATCACTTACTCCGGCGCAGGAACCGCTTCGACCTTTGGCTTCTTCTCGAACACCTGAATGCTCGGCTGCTCCAGCTCAAAGCCATTAACTCTCGCTTTCCCCATCTGCCCACTGATCGCCTTTGGTGCAAGCGGAGCTATCGCCGCCACCCACATCGGGAAATTAGCCTGTGCCTCCGTCAACTTCTTCCAAACCTTGGGTTTAACGGATACCGAGACAATCCGGCCATCGCAATCAAGCTCAAAGGACTGCTAGCCATTTTGGAGTGTCTTGGCGCTGGGGAGTTCATTAATACCAAGGCCGGGTCAAGGGCTTGACTGCGTTCCTTCAGACGGAGCTGTTCTTGCTCTGCTACTTCTAATCGTCCGATAATTGCTCGTTTAAGCCGCTGTTGTAAACCAGCTAATCGATCGGCTTCTAACTCTATTTGTCGATCGGGTCTAATACGTTCACATCTGGTGCGGAGCTGCTTCAATTGGTTCTGCTGCTTAAGTAATACTTTCTCCACGATCGATCGAACCCATTCAACTCTATCCAAATGCTCATCCCATAAATCGTCTAAGGCCAGACTTGCTGCACTTGAAACTGATATTTACCATGTGGGGCGTATACGGTGATTTTACCCAATGCCAAGATCTGAGTGTCTACTTGGGGTTTGGTTTCTAGTTCAGAGATTTGGTTTTTCCAAATAACTGCGGGGACAACGGCTTTACCCACTGGGTCTTTGAG
>JANOXZ010000094.1:0-5848 GCA_031418695.1 Synechococcales cyanobacterium VAR_35_metabat_10 | reverse complement strand
ATACTGAGGGGGTGCTTCTTGCTGTTGTGTCGCATCAGCAGAATTTTCGCCCGCATTATTAGAAGATGCCACAGTTGCATTAATTGGGTTTTCTGTGCCGTTAGCCTTATCAGTTTTCGGGGGTTCTTGGGCTACCTTCGCTGATGGAAAAAATTGCTGCCATCCAATGTATCCCCCACCAAGCAGAATCATAGAAAAGAGCAGAGTAGCACCAGTTTTCGCAGCCATATTATTGGCTAATCCAGTTTCCTGAGCAAAGCCTTCATCTTTAGCTTTGCTGTCTCCTTCGCTAGGCTCTAATAATTCACACTCAGTAGCCTCATCCAGTTCATTACCGTCGCCGATTTCAAAATCTCCTTTGTCGATGTTACCTGTATGAACATTGACATTCATATTCTTAGCTAGTTCGTCAAATTGTGATACGCTCATGGTTTTTATTTTTTGGTGAATGGTTTAGCACTATTTCCGGGCGCTCCAGGTGGAGGAGAAGATTTAGAAGCTGTTGCAGGATTTGTAGGTTGTGGTGATTGAGAAGGAAGGGCTTGAGACGATGCTGGTGATGCTCTTGGTGGAGTAGATGCCGGTGGAGCGGATACTTGAGGCGATGGCCTCACGGCAGGCGAAGACGCAGCTCCCATAATTGCAGTGAGTTCTGAGTCAGACATTTCCTCAAACTTTGTGATGTTTAACCGTGCTGCCATCACTACGCCAACAGCTCGCCGAAAAGATTCATCAACATCTTTGATCTTTGCGGCGGGTAAGATTGGAATATCGTCTAGTGGCGTAATGTAAAAATTCTTTTTAAATATGCTGGCGTTACCATCTCCAGATCCTGGTGCATGGGGAACAATGTATCCAATTACAGATACTTTCCAGTTCTCAGTCCCGGTTAACTTATTTGCCCGCAGGTGCTTGACTTTAAAAGCCGTTTCGACCTGCCCGCTAGTGACGGATGGTGGGATCTGATTAGCTAAGTCTTTGATAAGTGGTAAACGAATTGACTCGTCAAAAGCGTAGAACGATAAAAAAGGTAGCATTGGCATCTTTTTATCACCGATCGCAACGGTTGTGTTGGCTCCTCTCACTTGCCAAGTCGTGATATTTGTTGCGATCGACAATACAAAAGATTCGACAGTCTCTTTAGTTCGTAGATTACTCGGCTTCAGTTGGGCAAGGGTAGTGGAACCATCTGGCAAAGTCATGTAGCTAATTGATCTGCCGTTGACGACAGAAAGCAGGCCAAACTGAGTCAAAAGCACGATCGGCAAACAGGCAGCGGATACGACAGCACAAAGAGCAACCATATCAACCCTCAGGTTTGGCCTGCTCAGGGGCAAACGCTTAGTGGTCTTTTTTACATTTAGCTTACTTTTGCCAGCTTTCTTTTGGGTGGGCTGGTTATCAGTAGTATCAGTTGAAAAATTGCTATCCATAAAAACCCGCTACTTAATTTTTCCGATCGCGAAACTAATAGATGTTTGTGCAACGCTGGTCAACGCCCCAAAGACCGCCATGCCACCCCCACTACCTAATGCAAAAGCCAGGATTGGTCCAAGTAAACCAAAGGTGATTGCCGGTGTGAGAGTTCCATTTTCTGGGCCAGCCGAGATTGCAAATTGGGCTGTAAGACCAGTGATGATGTTGAGGCAAAATCTCGTAAATGCCACACCGAACATCGCTGCAAACCAAGGGATTATCGCTGGCTTATCGGGTGACAAAAAGGAATTTGCTAGGGCGATCGGAGCCAGCATAGCTGTTGTCAGCATGGAGACTTCCACCAAGTGCTGAAATGCCCCTGCCATCACAAACATTAAGCCTTCGACTACGAGCATCGTTGGAGTTTGGAGGGCATAGGTAACCTTGTTAACTGCTGTTGTGGCTGCTGTAGTCACCGCTTTCAAAGGATCGGTGAAGAGTTGAGTGACACCTCCACCAAGGGATTTAGCCCATTCTGCGGGCAGGTTAACACTTGCGATCAAGGCATCTGCCTTAGCTTTGTTTTGGGTATAGCAAGTATCCCTTGCTGTATCAGTCAAGGCATAACATTCCTCGGCAAGCTTTTGGGCTTGCGCGGAATAATCACTATATGATTTTAGTTCAGAGATTTTTTGGCTAAAGTCGCTACCAGAAGCAAAGCCTTTTAGCACAACCTTATTCCCAGCTCGAAATATGTCCCGCATACCTAGTGTTGTTGAGGCCATCGGTTGCCCACCGTTGGCTAGCATCACAGTGATAAAAACAGCTAAGACTAGATTCTTGGCGATCGGCTTTGGAGACCCTTCACTCATTGCGCCGTAGAATTGCACTGTCCAAACTAGGATCGTGATCGCTAGTATGCCAGTGGCATAGGTAGTGACAGTGCTATACACTGCCCCACTTAAGGCATGTGTCCACATGCTCTCGTAGCTTTGTTGGACGAGAGTAGATGCCGCATCTAGTCCACCCGTGGCTAAGGTACCAAAATCAATAGCTGCTAGCAAAATCCTTGTCACTTGCCACCTTCCATTGCATTTTTTATTTGGCTTACTCCAGAGCCACCGGTTGAAATTGGCCGATTGTTGGCTTCACTTAGCCTTTTCGACAACTCAGCTTGGCTGGTCTGGCTTAGTGCTTGGGATACTTCGCGCAGTGAAGTATCCATACTCTTACCTTGAGCTGCTAATACAGACAGGGTATTATTTTGCGCAGCTTGTATTTGGGCTTGGCTCTTAGTGGCACCTAGCATCAAGCCTAGTTGCGCAGACAAGCTTTTTGTATTTGCCTTCATGACATCTTGGGTTGATTCCAAACCATCTACTGCTTGCACTGCCGCATCGACCTTAGCTTCCTCCCCCTTACTTTGGACTAGAAAAGCATCTAATGTCTCATTACTGGCTTTTGCAGCGTTTGCAGATGTTTGTAGTGTTTTCGTTGCATTCTCGATCCTTGTCGGATCATTGACTGCCTTGTTCACACCAGCAGCCAATGCAGAGCATTGCGACCAAGCTGATTGGACAGTCAAATCAGACTTGTTTTTCAGCAAATCAGAAATACAAGAGGTTTTAATGACTTTTCCATCTGTAGTGATTCCTGATCCAATCAGATACGCCAATGCAGAATCTATGAGTGAGCTGGGATTTTGGAAAAGTTTTTGAGTCCCGTCCCACAACCCTTTCACACCATCAATGATGCTTCCAACTGGATTATTGGGATTAGTCGGAGGAGCAGCTTGAGCCAAGGCAGAGGTTGCACTTCCTGCTGATACAAGGATTGTGGTGATTAGTGATACGACAACAATGTTCTTTTTCATGGAAATTCTCAGTAAGAAATAGTAGGAAAGAGAAAGCTAGCTGCTAGGAGGTATTCGCAGCAGCGTATTCCTCGGGAGTCTGGATCGGAACATCTTGCTGAATCGATCGAGCCAGCGCAGTCGAAAAGGCATGTATTGCTTTGAAAAGATCTCCATTGAAATACTTAAAGTAAGCTTGTCTTGCAGCCGATTCATGAGGGTTGTTCGCCAACATCCCTAGCAAAGTTCGCGGAGAGTAATATCTTGCGTAGGAGCGGTTTCCTGCTGTATCAATTAGCCAGGAGGAATAAAGCTCAGCGGCATTTAGCCCAAATTTTTCGTCGGCATTTTTAGCTATTAATTCTGGTGGAATTCTTAGAATTCTTTCAAAGCTTTCTCGCGCTACATCTTCGATTCGACCAATTAGCCGAATTGCGACGTTTTGCAGTATTTTGGGTCCAAATGAGGAATCTGCAAGCGTGTTGGGGTCTTGCGCTGCCATAAATACCCGAATCCCCGCCTTTGCAGCATTGGCAACTAATCTAGCGATCAAATCTCCGATCGCTGGATACTTGAGAAGCACCGAAAATTCATCAATAAACAATACTGATTCTGGATATTTAAGGGTGGTTCGGATTGCGGCTGAATAAGCTGCCATCGCTAAAATAGCTGCATCACTGCCGCTAGAATCACTCAGTCCCCGTAAGGCATAAACCATTAATTCATTGTCCGAATCAATGGTGCAAGGCCGCCCAATAGCGATCCCAACTTGTGTTGTTAGCAAAGCGCTAATACTGCGCTCAATCAGTGAACTTCCTGATTTAGATTGTTCGTCTTGGTTTTCACCAATTAGTTCTGTGCGATTTTGCTTAAAAAATTCTAAGAACGTAGCTAATGTAGGGATATTTTGCCAAGCATCAGAACCGAATCCATCTCTCTCTGCATTATTATAGCGATCTAGAATCAGCTCATCTTTGAAGAACATATCCAATGCAATTACCAGCATCGATCGAATGGTGGGATTACTCTTGGAATCTGGCACCATTTCCATCAGAACGCTCTGAAGGAAGTAGCGATGTTCTGTCAGCCATTGCTCTGCATCTTCGTCCGAAAGATGGCTAACATCTGGGCGGCGGAAAATATTGATTGATTCTTCGTTGACATCAAAATATACGCCCCCCATGGCCTCACACCAAAAACTGAACGTAGATGCTGACTTACTTGGTGGGATATCAATGATGATCACTGGTATACCAAGCATTCTCGCTTCTGTTAGAGTTCGCCCAACAAAAAGCGACTTACCCGATCGGGTGGCACCAAATAACAGCATGTTGAAATGCTTTAGCAAATCCAGGAAGAATGCAGCATTACCTTCGTCGGTAATCAGCTCTACTCCTCGACTATGTAGTGTGTAGGGTTTTGTCAAACCCATCATGGGTGGAATTTCCTTATGGAGATAGACAAGCCTTCTGTCAAATGGCTTCGATAGCAGTTTCTCTAATGCAAAAGGGAGAGTTTGCGTCCAGATTTTCCAAGCGTATTCTTTTTCGACATTTACCACCGCTGGGCTGCGGAATGACTTGCTCAATTTCAGCATCGCAGAGTCTATTTCTGATTGAATGCCACGATGTGCAGCCCAAACCATGGCCACTGTAAAGGGCAGGCTACCATCGATCATGCTTTCCTGAGCTTCCTTGGCTTTTCTGGCTTTGCCCTCTGCTCTTACGTCTGTGTGCTTGCTGGTACTAGTATTCGTCTCGGACTGCCGCATAATTAAATTGGCTGATTCGTTGATCACAGCAGCATTTGCTGGAGTGATCTGCAAGAACAGCTCTATGTCTGCCACTTTAGAAAAGACAGCTTTCCATAAGTATCTGATCTGGTCACGATAATCCGACCAGCCGTAGGGTTTGTCAGCGAGTACTGCTATACCCACCAGTTTGTTGTTAATTTTCATCCCCTGTCGATCGGCTTGGGGGATTACCTTGTTGTCTATGAAAGGATAACTAGATACATGTACATCAGCGTAGGCATTATCAATATCAATCTCTTCATGAATTTGACCTTCTTCATCAAATACGATCATCTGAGGCGGGAGCGCATCTTCATCCACTATATTTCCAAATCTGCGGTTATATTCACCCCATAAATGGGATGCCTCCATGGGGATTACGTCCATCTCCATGCGGGTTTTTAGAACTGCTTCCCACCCAAGAAACCCTTCGGAAAATGCTTTGTTTAACATTTCCTGGAAATCTTTATCAACTGGTATATCTTCTTTGACGACAAGCTTTTGATAAAGCTTGTCTGCCTTCATTAGAAAGTTTTGAATTAAGTCGGTGGCTTTAACATCAGTTGGGGAGAAAGTGTGCGTGCAATAAATCATCAATCTGTGTTCATTCCGCTGGAGACGGGCTGACAACTCTTGCACCTTAGCAATCTCATCGATCGCGATCATTTGCATACAGGGGTTAGTTACTTTACGCCCTTTGCTAGAGAGTTCCTGCACTCTCCCACTACATCCAGCAAAGCTACTGTAGTGCAGTGTCATCCGCTCGTTTTGGGGGAAATCAAGCAGGC
>JANOXZ010000093.1:0-11129 GCA_031418695.1 Synechococcales cyanobacterium VAR_35_metabat_10 | reverse complement strand
TGGCTACCGCGCCTTTGCTCACTCATCTTCTTCTCCTTTTCACCCTTACACTTTACCTCCATTTGTGATGGCCGGTGTGTAGCAGCTAAAGCCTTGCACTAAAAGTGCATAGTTTCGACTAGCGTGTTGGTACAATGAAATTAGCGATCGACTCGGTCAAGCCATCAATCAACTTAATAAACTAGAAGTAGTGAGTACTAGTGGTTTTGGTGGTCTAAAAGAAGTCATCGAAGCGTCTCAAAAAGTTCACTCCTTTAGATTGTGGTAAATAATATGATATCCAAACGCCGCCGTGCTGAGAGTGAAGAACTAAATATTTGGCCATCATTTACCGATCTGATGTCTAATGCTTTTATGATTAGTATGCTGTTAATCTTGCTTTTGGTGATCAAAATACCAACTAAAAAACAAGAACAGCCGAAAAAAGCGCCGCCAATTATTGAAATTCAAGACAGTGGAGCATACCGATTTTTATCGGGCAGTGCCGAATCGCCTGCTGAAATGACTACCTATTTAGAAACCAAACTAGTTTCTCAAATTGAGGAACAAGTGCGAGAAAATAGAATCGATGTGGTTGAAATTATTGGTCATACTGATGCACAGCCTAACACGATTAATAGCGGAAACTTAGATAGCAAAATTCAGGATGTGGCGGCAAATAAGCTCCCAATATCAACCCTAAAAGCTAGCTCTAATGCAGATTTGGGTTTAATGAGAGCTTTGACAGTCGTAAAGATTCTAAAAAATATCCAATCTACTTCGAGTCATCTAAAAGGTGTCAAATTTAGAGCTTATTCTGCTGGTCAGCTAATTCTCCCCCGAGATATTCAGTCTGCTGATCCACAGGATGGTCGTCGCCGTCGGATCGAAATTCGGTTTACCCGTGATGGCAAAGTGACGAAAGTGGGTTAGCTTAGTGGTTTTGATGATCGATCGGTTTTCTCATCTATAATTTCCAATGATGGTGCTTTTCTCTCAGAAACACTCCGTAAAAGAGGAAAAATTGATAATGACAACACTACTCATTCAGACAGAGCAAACACCATTGATGGTTAATCTTCCAGAGATGGCCTTAATGACCCACGAACAATTCATTCAGTTCTGTATAGCAAATCGTGATTTGCGGATCGAACGCAACGCCAATGGAGAAGTGATTATTATGGCACCGACATTTGCTGATACTGGTAATCGCAACTTTAACATTGCTGTACAGTTGGGCATTTGGTCAGAGCAAAATGGCACTGGCGTAGGCTTTGATTCTAGTACTGGATTCACTCTCCCCAATGGCGCAACCCGTTCACCCGATGTTTCCTGGATCAGACTAGAGCGCTGGAATAGCCTAACCGCAGCACAGCAGGCATCGTTTTCATCGGTCTGCCCAGATTTTGTGATTGAGCTACGTTCTACCAGCGATACATTGGTAGGCTTGCAAGCCAAAATGGTGGAGTACCTAGAAAATGGAGCTGTTTTAGGCTGGTTGATAGACCGCAAAAATCGATCGCTGCACATCTATCGCCCCAATATGGAACCAGAAATATTAGTAAACCCCGAAACAGTGAGTGGAGATCCAGAGTTGCCAGGATTCGTGATAAAAATGGCTAAAGTATGGTGATTCTTGACAGCACCAGAAATTATTGTTGATATTTTTTCCCGAACTTTGTGAAAATTAACTAAAAACTGTGAATAATAGCAACTAAGATAATAAAAGGGCTTTGCCTGTATCACTTTGGAGGTTTCGCTATGTCAACTCAGATTTTAGTCAAGAATGTTACCAGTTTTACCCCAGAAGACGTAGAACAGTTGGCAACCCGTCTAGAGGAAGACGCTTACAGCAATCCCTTTGATGGACTTGAAGACTGGCATCTACTGCGCGCTGTGGCCTTCCAGAAACCCGAGCTAGTAGAACCCTACCTGCATTTACTCGATATGGAAGCTTACGACGAGTCTTAAGTTGTGAGTACACCTCGTCCTCCCCGCCTCCTGATATCGATCGGGGGCGGAATTGCAGCGTACAAAGTCTGCACCGTCATCTCCAGCCTTTTTCAACAGGGCATCGAAGTAAGGGTGGTTCTTACCGAATCAGCCCAAAATTTTATTACCCCGCTCACTGTCTCGACCTTGGCAAGACAGCGAGCTTATACCGATGCTGATTTTTGGGCAGCTAACGATCGACCGCTGCACATCGAATTAGGAGAGTGGGCTGATCTGATCCTAGTCGCTCCCTTGACTGCTAATACTCTGGGTAAATTGACCCATGGTTTGGCAGACAACCTTTTAACCAACACTGTCTTGGCTTCCACCTGCCCGGTGCTGTTAGCTCCAGCGATGAATACCGATATGTGGGAGCAAATGGCAGTGCAGCGCAACTGCCGATTATTGGAGACTGACCCGCGCTACCACTGGTGCAACTTAGGCGAAGGTTTGTTGGCCTGCGATCGGGTAGGTAAAGGGCGCATGGCTGAGCCAGAATCGATTATTACTCATCTCCAATCACTGTTGATTAGTGGTGGCAAGCAAGATTTATTGGGTCAAGAGATTTTAATTAGTACTGGTGGCACCAGAGAATTTTTAGACCCCGTGCGATTTTTGGGTAACCCGGCTACTGGCAAAATGGGGCTGGCGATCGCTCAGGCTGCTGCCCATCGGGGAGCCACTGTGAAGTTGGTTTATGGCAGTTTGCCAGGGGAACCGATTGAGCCAAATATTCAGTTGATTTCTACTCCTACCAGCGATCGGATGGCTGCTGCGCTGTTTGAGCATTTCCCTAGCGCTGATATTACGTTTATGGCAGCGGCGGTGGCCGATGTGCGTCCGGCGAATTACAGCAATCGTAAACTTGCTAAGCAAGAAATACCGACCGCTATCCCGGTGCTAGATGTTTTGGATATCGCGGCTGAATTGGGACGAAGAAAGCAGGGGTACCAAAAACTGATTGGGTTTGCGGCTCAGACGGGGGATATTGTGACTCCGGCCAAGGCGAAGCTGGAACGCAAAAATCTGGATGCCATTGTGGCTAACCCGATCAATTTACCCCAAGCGGGCTTTGGCAGCGATCATAATCAGGCGGTGTGGATCGATCGGGCTGGTCAACAAATTGTGATTCCTCATTTCTCCAAATTAGCAATGGCTCACCGTTTATTAGATTTAAGCCAAACACTCACAAATGCATAACGCCAGATAATTCTGCCCAAGATGTTGAAGAGAAGCGATTTACGGCGATAAGTGCCCGATTTCTCTACTATAGATTTATTGACCCAATAGCTTCTACCAAAACTTATGACTGCAAACTTTCAAGCTGAAGTCTTTCAAAATGCTTATCTGCCCGCTGGCAGCACCGAAGTTCACGCCATCATGACCGTCACCACCCTAGGGACAGCGGTTGGCGAAACCCCCAAAGCCAGCGGCGATAGCTCCGCTTGCGCCAAAGGCGATCGATTATTTGGCATTATCTGTGACACCTCTGGTTCCATGGATGGAGCCAAGATCCAATCCGCTAAAAAGGCCATCATTCAGCTCATCGAAATGCTGCCACAAGACGTACACTTTTTTGTAATTGCTGGTTCTGGCAGAGCCAAGTCGATCGTCTCGGTAATGCGGGCTGATGCCATCAACAAAGAAACCGCCATCAAACTAATCCGCTCCGATATTACTGCCAACGGTGGCACCCGCATCTCCACTTGGCTAGAGGCCGCTTATCAACAGTTTAAAATCATGCCCAACGCCATTCGCCAAGCCCTGCTACTCACCGATGGCCAGAATGACTTTGGTGACGCAGAAGATTTAGACAATAGATTACAAGCCTGTGAAGGCGTTTTTCAGTGCGACTGTCGGGGTGTGGGTACCGATTGGCAAGTGAAGCAATTACAGGCGATCGGCAATCGGTTATTGGGCACTACCGATATTATTGCCGCCCCAGACCAAATCACCAAAGATTTTCAGGCAATTTTAGGCAAAGCCTTGGGCAAAAATGTCGCCGATGTGAAACTAAGGCTGTGGAGTCCCCAAGGAGCCGATATTTTATATTGCAAACAAGTCAGCCCCAGCATTGCCGATCTGACCGCCCAACGGCTGAACCCTCAAACCCTCGATTACCCAACTGGTGCTTGGGCAGCCCAAGAATCCCGCGATTACCACTTCTGTATCAAAGTGAATCCCGGCAATGTTGGCGACGAAATGTTAGCTGGTCGCGCTAGTTTGATTGCCACCGAGACGGGGGTAGAAACCAAGATCGCCGAAGGTAAAATCTTGGCCACCTGGACAGAAGACGAAGCCAAGTCTACCCGGATCGATCGCACTGTCGCCCACTATACAGGTCAGGCGGAGTTAGCTCAATCTATTCAAGAAGGCTTAGCGGCGCGCAACGCTGGCGATATGGAAGTAGCCACCATTAAGTTAGAAAAAGCGGTGAGGCTGGCGGCTGCATCGGGTAACGAAGCGACCACCAAACTATTAAAATCGGTAGTGGATATCGATGATGCGGGCACCGTTCGCTTAAAACGCAGTGTCGAAAAGCTCGACGAAATGGCGCTAGAAACCCGATCAACTGTGACCACTCGTATTCCCAAATTATAAATCTAGTTATAAATACTGATAAATTATGACTACCTATCCCTGTCCCCAAGGTCATCCTTCGATCGATCCAGACTACTGTTCTCAATGTGGCAGTAAAATTGGAGTGTTACTTGAAGATGGCACTAACCCTGCCGAAATAGCCCCTCCGCTACCGGTAACTGAAAGCTGTCCAGTCTGTACTGTGCCCCGCACTGCTGGCAACTTCTGCGAAGCCTGTGGCTACAGTTACCTCAGTGGCAAACCCGCTGAACCGCCTGCCGATGCCAAACAGTGGCAAATAGCGATTTCGATAGCTATGCTCGAGCCAAAGGCGATCGATGCTCAACCGCCAACTGCCGATAGCCCAATGCCCCCATCTCGACCTACCCAAGTAGTAGATTTAGCTGTAGGCAGCTATTTGATTGGTCGCACCAGCCAAAAACGAGCAATTTTACCCGAGATCCCCTTAGATTTTGATGATGCGGTATCTCATCGTCATGCTGTGTTAGAAATGCGGGCTGATCGATCGCTAATCTTACGCGATATTGGCTCAGCTAATGGTACTAGTTTAAACGGGCACGAAATCCCCCTCACCCGTGATATTCCGCTCCAAGATGGAGATGCTGTCACTCTTGGACATTGGACGAAGATAACTATCATCAAGAAATAACTATGATTGAGCTAATAACAAACACCCCTAAATTTTTAACTACATTGCGGCAAAGATTACAGAAGACCAATACACCGCAATTTCTTCAGTTGGCTCAATATATTATTTGTGGCAGTAGCTTACTGCTGTTTACCACCGCAGTTACTAGCATTCAGCAGCAAAGACAGGCAGTAAATATTGTTGGTAAAGATGCCGCCAGCAACGTGTTGGTAGCTCAGCGGTTGAAGGATGCTCCGGCTGGGATGGATGCTTATGCAGTCAAAGCACTATTAACTAAATCGACACTGAATCCGGCTAATTTAGCCAACCGTCAACAGGCTTTAACTAACATAGTAGATAGTCTTTTGAATGATGATGGCAAGGGAAAATCTTCTAATGCTAACTATGCCGAACGCCGACAAAAATTAGCCCAGCGACTGCTGCAAGCGGCTGAAAACATTTCTGGTGGTAAGAATGATCAAGGAGAGCGGCGACCGATTTTAACGATGCAGCTTGCTACTTTAGATTATTTAGAACAGCTACAAAAAGCTCAGGACTACCAGGCTGTCAATAGAGAAGCTGAATCTTTGAGCGCTTATCGATCGGCAGTAGATATTTTAGAAAAGAGTTTAATTCCGGCAGCCGATGAGTTAGATAAAGCTGCATTGGCTAAGTTGGATTCAGCCTATACTCAACAAAAAATAAATGTAGCTAATACAGCTATCTGGTTAGCAATGGCTGGCTTTGCGGTAATTGCTCAATTAATTGCTTTGCAATTTTTTATTAGCCTACGAACTCGTCGCACTTTAAATATCCCGTTACTGTTGGCCACCATTTTGATCGGGGTATTTATTATTTGGGCGATCGTTTTGATTCAAACTAGCGGTGAAAATCTGCGCATCGCGCGGGAGAATGTGTTTAGCTCTCTACACTCTCTGCGACAGGCGCGATCTTTAACCTACACCGCCAACGCCAACGAAAGTCGAGCGCTATTGTTAAAAAATGAGTCAGCACGTTTTGAGCAAGCTTTTAATGCCAATGTCCAAAAAATCATTACAGTACCGACTAACTCTTTACGCAATTTAGCGGTCATGACAGCTCAGGGAAATACTTCTACTAACATTGGGGGCTTTTTGGGAGACACTTTACGGCAACCATTTATGGATGGTGAAGCGGCAGCTTTGGCCGAGAATTTGACTATGCTCGATCGCTATTTACAAACCAGTAGCAAAGTACGTAGTTTGGCCAGCAGTAATCCAGCAGCAGCAGTGGCTTTAGCCAGTGGTCAAGCTGGTGATGATTTTAATAATTTCCTGAAGGCCAATCAAAAAGCGATCGATTTAAATAAAAAAGCATTTGACGAATCAATTACTAATAGTGCTGCACCTTTAGATGACTTCGAGCCAAAAAGTTGGTCTGTATTGTTTTTGATTGTATTTTTGGTGTTTTTAGGTCTACGCCCGCGCATCAAGGAATATAATTTTCGGTAAGCGATCTTTACTCTTGGGGAAATATGTCCGATCGGCCTACTCTATATGTTTCGATTACTAACCATGGGTTTGGCCATGCCGCCCGCACTGCCGCGATCGCCGGGTTGGTGCAAGAGTTGTTGCCTGAGGTGCAGTTAATTATTGCGACTACGGCACCCCGTTGGTTGATCGCCAGCTATATTAGCGGTGACTTTGTTTATCATTCCTGTGGCCATGATGTGGGCGTAATTCAGGCCGATAGTTTGCAGATGAATCTACCCGCAACGTTACAGGCGTGGCAAAAGATCTTTGATCGCCAAGAAGAAATTGTCAGCAGCGAGGCAGCATTTCTGCAGAAAATGGGGGTGGATTTGGTGTTGGCCGATATTCCACCTTTGGCTATGCCGATCGCTCATAGAGCTGGAGTACCGGCTTGGGCCGCAATCAATTTTGGTTGGGACTTTATCTATCAAGATTGGGGCAAGGAGTTTGCCAATATTACTCAGTGGATTGGAGATTGTTATGGTCAATGCGATCGAGCGTTTCATTTGCCTTTGTCGGAATCTTTAGATCGTTTCCCGGTGCGCGAGCCTGCGGGGTTAACCGGTGGCAAACCTCGTTACGAAGCTGCTGATGTACGGCAAGATTTGGGGTTGAAGCAAGCTGAGCGCACAGTATTGATGGTGTTTGGGGGTTTGGGGCTACAGGCTATTCCTTATGAAAATGTGGGGCTGTTTCCCGATTGGCAGTTTTTGACCTTTGATCGATCGACTCCCCAGTTACCAAATCTGCGCTGTATTCCGGATCCTTCTAATGACGATGTGCCTCAATGTTATCGTCCGGTGGATATTTTTCCGATCTGTGATTTGGTGGTTTCTAAGCCCGGTTATACAACCTATGCTGAGGCGATGATTGCCGATTTGCCAGTAGCGACGATTCCCCGCAGTGGTTTTGCGGAATCGGCAATTATTCAGGCTGGACTGCAAGATTACAGCTATCACCAAATTATTGAGTCAGCAGATTTTTTCACTGGCTCTTGGGATTTTTTGCGTCAACCAGTGTTACCACCACGCAGTGGTCAAAGTTTACCCAAAGATGGTACCGAGCAAGTCGCCCAAGCGATCGTTGATTTTCTCTGTCGTTAATCCGCTTTAGAAATTGCAAAACCCCGGTAGGGGCATACCCTTGTGGGTGCCTTGCCGGGGGTTTTGGTGCAAGCCGATCAAATTACAAAAAACCGATCGATATTTGCCCGGTTATTCTCCCCAAGAATCCAGATCGAGTGCTGCAGAGCCACCTTGATCGAGTTCTTTAAACACACCCTTGAGCTGAATCCACAAAAACAGCGTGGTCAGAAGTGTCATGGGAATTGCCAATCCGGCTGCCAAGATATCTGGAAAGCCAAAAATGGACAGTCCCGAGGTGAGGAACATTCCTACCCCAGCAGCAATACCCACAAAAGGGATCTGGAGAGGGAGTTTACCCGAGTTGGCCAAGCGGATATTGGCTCGATCGGCTGACCAAGCTTTAACGTTGGTTTTAAGAGTGGCATCGAAGGCTGCGCCGCAGCTTATGCCCATGAACAAACCGACTACCAGTAAGAAGTATGGCGGATCGGTAGGATAGTAATACAAACAGAACTCCTGCAAATGGCTGATGGAAATCACACATTTAGTGCGATATATTTATCTCATGCGCCTGAGATACATCTTAAATTTAAAGCAATTGTCCGGGCAAATCAAATTGAATCTTCTTTAGGTATTAGTGAGTTAAGGCTCTCGTACCGGGGGAAATCGGGGTTTAGTTAACAGTGGCAGACACAGAAGGTGTCTGCCATTCTTTTTGGTGTTTAAAGTTCATGGTTTACTAGTGAATTTTTTACGAGTTAAGTCTCAAGTTTAGATCCAGCAAATGGCTGATGGAGATCACATATTTGGTGAGATATATTTGTTTTATCAGCCCAAGATACAACTTAATTTTCAAGAAGTTATCTCGGCTAATCAAATTGAATCTTCTTTAGGTATAGCGAGTTCAAGCTCTCTGTACCAGGGGAATCGGGGTTTAGTTAATAGCGGCAGACACAATGTGTCTGCTGTTTTTTTTAGGCGCTTTTTTTGTGGTTAACTAGAGGCTGTTGGTTCTTTGGTCTCTTTATGGCTCCGTTTGTTTTGCCTCCTTGGATTGTGCTAGACCCCTTGCTAGATAGCTGGCTACGGGAAGATATTGGACGTGGCGATCGGGCAAGCGCTGGTTTAACGGGGATTAGAACCGCCCAATGGCGGGTAAAGTCAGCAGGCAGAATTGCTGGGTTAGATGTGGCAGCGCGGATTTTTCAGCGGTTGAACCCAGATGTGCAGTTTGTGTCTTTGGTGCCAGAGGGAGCTGATTGTGATGCCCAGATGATCGTGGCGGAGATTACTGGACCGATCGGAGATTTGTTGATGGGTGAGCGATCGGCGTTGAATTTGGTGATGCGGTTGAGTGGCATTGCTACAGCGACTAGTTTGTATGCGGCGCAGATTGCCGATTTGCCGACACAGTTGGTAGATACCCGCAAAACTACACCCGGTTTACGGATTTTGGAGAAGTATGCGACTACTGTGGGTGGGGGAATTAGTCATCGCCAGGGTTTGGATGATGGAGCGATGATTAAGGATAATCATATTGCAGCGGCGGGGGGTATTCGGGAGGCGGTGACTTTGGTGCGGGAGTCTTTGCCTTATCCTTTGACGATCGAGGTAGAGGTGGAGTCGATCGAGCAGCTCGATGTGGCGATGGAATGTGGGGTGGAGATTATTATGTTGGACAATATGCCGGTGCCGATGATGGAGGTGGCGGTGGATGCTTGTCGGAAACATGCGCCACATATTAAGTTAGAGGCTTCGGGAAATATTACGCTGGAGACTATTCGATCGGTGGCAGAAACTGGGGTGGATTATATTTCCACTAGTGCGCCCATTACTCGATCGCCTTGGTTAGATTTGAGTATGCGGATATTATAACTACTTAAATTTTAATGATGACATGGATTTGCCTTGCAGCCAAATGCACCAAATACCAACTTTTGGTGCATCTAACAAAAATAATGAAAAATCTCGCTATCTTGGACTCATGTGCAAACGATTACCAATACCAGGATTCATCAAAGAAGCTAACTCCTTTTTTGGTATCTTGCCTAAAAAAGCCTGTAACTCAGTACCATTAAACTTATAATTGTACTCCCCTGCAAGTTCCAGGATTTCGTCAATATCTGTAGCTAAACGGGTTCTTCGCTGCAATGCCTCGTCTTCTTTAACTACCGCAAAGAAATCAACAACGTTTTTCATAGTCATAAAGCCACCTTCCTTCCTAAAAAATAGATGAAATTACCCTCACCCATCTAGTCCAGCAGATTTGTCATTGTTATCTAGAGGTGGAAGCCCTGATAGAGCTTGTCTTCAGACCAACAGATTTGATCAATTGGCTAGTGTCTATAATGATAGATTTTCTTTGGTCAAAGGGATAAAATTCGGACAAATCTTAACGAGTGGAATATAAGATATTCGATCAAATATCTAATGATTACTAGAGTTGTTCGCCGCTAGATAGATACGAAGGTCGTTTTGGCACCATTGGTTGCTGCTTTGAGCCTTGCTCATATTGATTTAACAGAACTTCCTAAGTTGAATGTTTGGATGACCAGAATGCAACAAAGATCTTCTTGGTCGGCCAGTGAAGCCACACCTGAGCAGTGGGCTGCGTTACGGCAAATGATTATTGATCGTTCTGCTGCTGCTTAATCCAATTTTTAGGGATCGAAGGGGTACTAAGAATGTTACCCCTTCCATACTCTGCCTTAGATGGGCTATTTATTGATACCGGCAAACCCTGCTTTTTCTAGTATTTCTTGTCCTTGCTTGGTTAGCAGTAACTTAGTATAAGCCTCGCCAGCTTGTTGCCGAGAGGTTCCATCAGCTTTAGTGACCACATAAATTTTTCGGGTCAGCGGATATTTCTGGTTTCTCATAACATCTTTGTTGATCTCATTACGACTTAAAGCGCCGCAAGTGTCTGGAGTTTTTAATGGCTCTAAATATGGCTTTACTGAGTTGATCGCCAATGGTTTAACACCACAGAAATCTACCATCACCTCCTTGGCCGCACCATAATAAATTCCACCCTTAATATTTTTAACTTTATTTAAACCTTGACTAAGATTGTTTACTAACGATATTTGTGAACCGATCGGATCTCCTTGTAACACTAAATTTTTGAGGACAGAAGCTGAACCAGAAACACTTTCGTCTCGGGTGAAGGCTTCGATCGATAGGTTCGGGCCACCCACTTCTTCCCAGTTAGTCACTTTGCCAGAATAGATACCTCGTAATTGTGCCACTGTTAAATTGCTAATATTTAGTTCAGGATTAACAACGATGCTTAAAGCATCAAAAGCCACCGCTTCTTCCTTCAGGCGGTGATTT
>JANOXZ010000092.1:0-11239 GCA_031418695.1 Synechococcales cyanobacterium VAR_35_metabat_10 | reverse complement strand
ATGTAAATGGATCTGTTTGGCCTCGGCGGCAATAGTTACTACTTCGAGTGCTGCTTCAATGACTGAGGCTAATTGTAGTGGTCGAATGTTTAACTGAAAATTGCCAGAAGTAATACTGGAGATATCTAGCAGATCTTCAATTAATTGTGCTTGCGCCTTAGCACTGCGATCGATTACTTCCAGACCTTGAGCGACCTTAGTCTTGGGTAAACTGTGATTGTTCAGCAAATGTGTCCAGCCCAAAATAGCGGTAAGTGGAGCGCGTAGCTCATGAGACACCATCGCTAAGAACTCATCCTTGGCGTGATTAGCAATTTCTGCGGTGCTTCTGGCAAATTGTTCTTGAGTCATTAATGCCGCCAAATCAGCTTCCAACCGTTTGCGATCGGTAATATCTTCGATCGCCAACAAAATACTATCGCCACCTTCGGCTTGAGTCATGGTGCGGGCATTTAACAACATTATCCGATGTCCAATCCCTTCAAAATCATGCTCCACCTCAAAATCTTGGAGTTGTACATGGCGAGGCAAAATCTCTAATAGTAATAGTCTTAACTGAGGCGTATTCCATTGACCATTGCCTAGCTCGAAGATTAAATGATTTTCGGTTTCCGCGCTATTGGTCTGAAATATCCGATAGAAAGATTGATTGGCAGTGGATACCCGCAAGTTTTTATCAAGGACAATTAAAGGCTCCCGTACTGTTTCGACGATCGCCTGGACATAGTTATGAGAATATTGCAACTCGGCCATGCCGCGTTTGATAGCGTCAATATCTACCAGGATTAAAATAACTCCATCAATTTTGTTGTCGATCGTTTTATAAGGGCGAATCCGCAGGTCATACCAATGACCATTCTGATCTTGGACTTCTTGTTCTTTAAGTGTGAGCGTATCCATTACTTCCCGAATCTGCGCTTCCAAATCGGGCATTTGCAGCGTGGGGCTAATATCTCGTAGCGGTCTGCCTACATCTGCCGGAATTAGATGCAAAATGCTCTGAGCCAAGGGCGTAAACCGGCGAATACAGAGGTCACTGCCCAGCATTAAAATGGGAATATTGGTACTGCTAATAAGGTTCTGCAAATCGCTGCTTACCTGCATTACTTCTATGTTGCGATGTTGCAATTCATCATTGATGGTGTTTAGTTCTTCATTGGTGGCCTGAATTTCTTCTTTGGCAGTTTCTAGCTCTTCATTGCTGCTTTGAAACTCTTCGTTACTAGAAAGAATTTCTTCATTTGCTGCCCGCAAATCTTGATTGGTGGCTTCTTGTTCTTCAATGATCGATCGCAGATATTCCTTGGTGTTTTCTAGTTCTTGGTTGAGGCGAATATTTTCTTGTTTTTCACTGGTGGCCTTTCCCTGGTGGGACACATTTTTTATGGCAGGCGTAAGATCAGGAGTTTTGAGCGCAGCAACGTCTTCAAACAGCACCAAAAAATACCGTTCATCTGAGCCGCGCGCCTGAATGGGAATTACTTCCAAATTTACTGCTCTGTTTTGTTGTCCCTCATGGATTTGCAAACCAATTTTCTTTACTGGCAACTCCCGCTGTTTAGCCTGATGAATTGCGGTACGTAGTTCTAGTTTTAAGCCTTCCTTTGCCATTTTGAGTAAGTTGTGGCTAGCTTTACCTGGAGCTGATTCTAAATAAGGACTGGTCTGCCCCCGAAAATGGACGATCTCTAAATCACTATTAATCACAATACCCACTGGAGCATAGCGATCGAGCACCAATCGATCGGCTTCTCGATGTAATTCTAAGTAACTCCAAGCTACATCTGGGTTGCGCAGAGCTGGGTTAGCGATTTCGCTGACGTAGGTGTTGGCGATTAATTCTAAAGAAAGTCGGGTAGAGGCTGTCTTGCGAGCATAAATTTTGTATTTTTTGTCTACGATCGTAAACAAGTCCGCAGATTTCCCGGTAGTCTCGGAAGCACCCAACAGCAAAAAACCCGTGGGCTTCAGAGCATAATGAAAAATCGGAAAAACCTTTTTCTGTAAAGCTGTACCTAAATAAATCAGCACATTGCGACAGCTAATTAGGTCTAGTTTAGAAAACGGTGGATCACTACAGAGATTTTGTTTGGCGAAAACACAGAGTTCTCGTACCAATTTACCAATTTGATAACCATCTTCTACGATCGAAAAGAAACGCTGGAGCCGTTCTGGTGAAATATCAGCAACTCGGTTTTGGGGATAAATACCTTTGCGGGCTTTTTCGATCGCCCAATCACTAATATCGGTAGCATAGATTTGAATAGGTGGCTTAACTGTTTGGCTGTCTAAAAATTCCAATAGACACATGGCGATCGAATATACTTCTTCGCCAGTAGAACAACCCACCACCCAGATCCGAATTGGTGAATCTGGCGCTCTATTGGCAATAACTGGAAACACCTTGCTGGTTAAAGTGGCAAAAGCGATCGAGTCGCGGAAAAAGCTGGTGACATTGATCAAAATGTCTTCATATAATGCCTGCACCTCCGCTCCATGTCCTTGCAGATAGGCAGCATAATCTTCCATGCTATCTAAGCGATATAGCACCATCCGGCGCAGAATACGACGTTTTAAAGTGGTGTGCTTATACAGCGTAAAATCTACGCCGATCGTATTTTTTAAGATGTTAAAAATAGATTGGAGAACAGTTTCACCATTAGCGATCGCCGCCACAACTTTGGCCGGAGTAGGATGCACCACATAGGGATGATGACTAATTTTGGCTAGTTCCTCGGCGATTGCCGATGGCGGTAACACAAAATCTACCTGACCTGTAGCTACAGCCGTATTTGGCATACTGCTGACCTTGGCCGAGGCTTCGCACTGGGCAAAAGCAATGCCCCCAGCTTCCTTCACTGCTTCCAGACCCCTAGCACCATCCGATTCACCACCAGAGAGCACTACCGCGATCGCTTTACTGCCTCGATCGACTGCTAATGATAAAAAGAAAGCATCGATCGGCATCGCCACCCCATGAGCTTTATCCCGAGGTGTCAGATGTAATAGCCCCTGTAGAATCACCATTTTGGTGCTGGGCGGAATCACATAAACATGGTTGGGTTCTACGGCCATCCCCTGCTGCACTTCTACCACTGGCATCGTGGTTTCACGAGAAAGAATTTCGCTTAACAAGCTTTTTTGGTTGGGTTCTAAGTGCTGAATCAACACAAAGGCCATGCCGGTATCGATCGGCAAGTGACTAAGTAATTGGCGAAAAGCATCCAATCCACCCGCCGAAGCCCCAATGCCCACTACAGGGAAACATTCAGTGGGTTGACTGTCATCATTTACTTTATTTTGCAGAGTGTCTTCAGAAGATTGGGTAGCGTTCATGAGAGTCGTGACCTAAAGTTTGGTACTGTCGAAAATCCCATCGACTCTGTTGCAGAAAGACCGTAATTCCCTACAAATTATGTTGATATCAAACTTATCTATTTGGATGGGTCTAATTTATTATTGCTTCACACCTTCAGCATAAGGTCTGACCACAATCTTCGACAGATAGCAGCTAAATCTTTATATTCGAGGTTTTTCAACATCCAGCTAAGATCCAGTTAAGATGCTTCGATGTATAGCGCGGTGGTGTCCCGTACCGGTAATTCCAATTTTTGGATGTGTGACCGGATGCTATTGAGATCAATATATTGATCGCTCACATTGCGCAGTTCTCGCGCAATCATCCCTTCGGTAGAGACCACCGTAATGTGAGTATTCTTAGACCGTAATAGCTCGATCGCCCGCTCAAAATCGCCATCGCCACTGAACAAAATCACCCGGTTATATTGATTCACGGTGTTAAACATATCAATGACTATTTCAATATCTAAATTAGCTTTTTGAGAATAGCGCCCAGAGCTGTTATCGTAATGCTCTTTAATAATTTTGGTGCGGACTGTATAGCCCAAAGCAATCAGGGCATCCCGAAAACTCCGCTGATCTTGGGGATCTTTCAGGCCGGTGTACCAAAAGGAGTTAACCAAACTCACGGTCGGGTCGGCAGTGAAATATTCAATCACCCGCTTAGGGTCAAAGAACCAACCATTTTTTTGCTGAGCATAAAACATATTGTTTCCATCAACAAAAATGGAAAGATGCTTGGTAAGAGTTAACATATTGCACTTGTCTGACTTGGGGCTGAGTTTACCTACTGGCGACCAACTTCTTCAGTATAAAACGGGGCATTTTTTTTGGACGGTTCAATGAGTAAATTTACTGTAAGCCGCAAAAACAATATGTGTTTTTATGAAGTGATTTAGCTGCCCCAAAATGTGAATTTTCTCATTAAAAACTTTTAATAAGCCGAGCAGAATCAATGTGTGTTTTTATTAAGTTGTTTGGCTGTCTGGTTTTCGTGCAATTGACTCAAGGTTTGCTGCCTCGATCGCCTCTGGAATCTGGGCTAAAATCGCACTAGTTTCTTCCCTCACACTCTATGAAATCTCTGGCGATCGATGTTTCTTTGGGGCATTCCAGGACGAACTGCGGTGCATCCCAATCGCCTTGGGCGCAAGCGGAGCTATCGGCAGCGGCAAGGAAGGGAGAAGAAGTTATTGGAGCATGTTGAGCAGTTGTTGATCGATCGGGGTGAGCGGGTGCTGTTGGTGGAAACTGCTGGAACGGAGGATTTTGGATATGTGCGGGCTTTTAGTTTCCCTGACATTTTTGCTCAAAATCTATATGGCTCAGCTAGAATGGAATAAATTCTAGCGGACTGACTGCAATCATACTTTAATTACAAATGTCATATCGAATCCTGCATTGTGGCAAATCGCTGAAAAACTACCAACTTTGTCTGGAACACTCCGTTGCTGGCTTTAGTACTCGTGGTCCAGAACAAGGAGATATTATTTTTCTCGCAGTCAAATACCAAAAGCAAACTCTTTGTGGCTTGCGTGCTCGACTTGGCGAACCAACCGATCAACAGCCATGGCCTGATTCAGAGCGCTATGTTTCAGCTTACTGTCTTGTTGAGATTGAGTATGCCGATCCATTTGATCTTCGTTTTCTTGCGGATTATGGAGGAAAGTATTGGCCGCTCAAGTTTCTTCAGCTATAGCGATCCTAAATGAGTTGCCGGATCAGATCGACCTCAAAGCCTTACACAGCAACAAGTCAATTCCGGATCTGATTTAGGACTGCTATATCCAAGGCAATCAAGGATAAAAGTGCGGTTCAAGCACTGAACCTGACTTTCGATCAGCAACGCACGGAAAAGCCAATATTTTTAGATGAGACAAACTTTTTCAGCAATGATGAAGAGCAAGATGATACCTCTCTTGAAGTCGATGCTAATGAACTAACTATAATACTGGCTGAGGTGCCGGAGGCAAAAATCAATGTGATGGGGACGTTTCAGACAATTCCATTTAAAAATGAAACGGATGCTCTGCGCGGTCTTGAAATTCTTGTGAATGAGAATTTCTACAATCTTTTCCCTCGATATAAACCCAGTCATTCTCTGCTTATTCCAGAAAATCGTCTATTTCTATCAGCCGGTATTGAAGTACGAGGGGAGAAACATATTAAAGGTATTCGCTCGATTCCTGATGCGCTTTTGATTGTTTATAGTGAGCAAGAAAAGCAGCCTTTCAAAATCGCACTAATTGAGTATGAGTGTTTTGGTGAAAGCAAGACTCGATCTCAGGATAAGTCTAACTATCTTAATGGCCATGTTATTCCTCAACTAATGCGATTTGCATCTGCATTTAGTATCGTTACCGATAAACAGATTCGAGATCAAACTATAAAGTTATGGGTTGATAAGGTTATTCAGTATATTTATTTGACACCAGAGCACATTGATAAGGTATCAGCATGGATTAAGCGACTTCGCCCAGAGCTTTCAGATCAGCTTGTGGTAAGAGAGATCGATCGGGTTCTTACCGAGGCTTTTCAGCAAGCGCTACAAGTTATTCTAGTTATTGATGATCTGAGTGATGATCAAAAGGACACGATCACTAATGTTATTCGAGCCTTCAAGTTGGAAAATGGGGAAAGTATTGAGTTCATTGCTTACATTGTCCGACTTGAACAACGTATCCGAATTTTGGATGTTGATGCAGAATACGCCTTGTCTGTAAAATAGCACGTATTTGGTGGTGGTTTCATAGATGGAAGTGATAGAATTTATTCAATAAAAGCCGAGAGAATTTGTTACAATGTTAACCTGTGCGCAAGAAGTCTATACTCAAGTCGTTTGTGCTCTATCTCCAACGGAGCGCTTACGATTAGCAAACCTTATTCTGAATGAGTTAGTGAAACAAGATTCATCTGTTATTGATCAAAGCGACCGCTGGACAGAGCAGGATCAGGTTGATTTTGCTGATTTTTCGTTGCATTATGCGGCTACGTTTTTCCTGGAGGAGATGGCTCAGTAATATTGAATCTACTGTGTAAGATATGATAGGGAAGTCGAATAGTTCGGGAGTCAACCTAATCCCAGTGAATCATAACTAGCATTTATCATCATCCTCAATACATAATTAACTTGAATCTCACATGTTTACAATGAAGAAATTAACAATTAAATTAAATCAGTCATACAAATCATTCGTCAATGAATTTCATACTACTTTAGAAGGAAATTTAATTATTCTTTCTGGTGTGAATGGGGCTGGTAAATCCCAAATAATTAACATTATTTTAGGGCAAGATAAAGCTAACACACCTAATGAAACCATTCAGTCCACAATTAAAATTGATGATATTGAGATAAAGAAAGAAAACATTGATTTTCGGTCTTTCAAAGAGAATATAAGTACGATAGAAATAGCAGAATCAACTGCACAAGCATTTGCAGAATCTGCAAATATTGCCTGGAATCTATATCAACAATATAGTCCTAATTTTATTTCAAGTTTTGGGCCATATTTAGATTCATTCTTTGAAGCTAAAAAGATATTATTACAGTGCTTTTCGGAGCAACAATTTTATAATTCACAAATACAAGAAGCAGAATTCAAAAGAAAATTGGAAAATTCAAATTTTGTCATAAGGGCTGGAGACAGATTTACAAACAACATAGGAGAAATATTTTTCGCACATGCTGTGAGTGCAAATGAAAAAATGAAGGAGGTTTCAAAAGCAAAATTTGACCCATCAATGATTGAAGAGGCACCTTGGAAAAAGTTAAATAATTTATTTGCAGATCTAAAAATTGACTACAGGTTTAAAGACAACTATGAAATAATTGGTGTCGTTATGAATGAACAACCAAAGCTATACATGTTAAAACCCGATGGAACGTTAGATGAAGGTAATAGTCGAAATTTGGCTGACTTATCTGATGGTGAAAAAACAATTATTTCTCTTTGTTTTGCAGCTCTCAATAGTAATTATTCAACCACAAGAAAACTTTTACTTCTTGATGAGTTGGATGCAGTTTTAAATCCATCGCTAATTCAAATATTTTTTGCGGTAATCCAAAAATACTTTATTGATCAGGGAGTCATGGTTATTATGGCTACTCATTCTCCAGCAACAATTTCATTGTCACCAGATAATGCCACGTACTATGAGATTTTCAGACCTAACAAAATGGGAGAAAGAATTTTAGAAGTTTCACGAAATGAATACTCTGAACTGCAAATTGCTAATAAAGATTTTTACGATAAAATTGCTGATCAAGAAAAGCGAATCAAATCTCTTTATGATAAGATCACTGATCAAGGAAAGCGAATTGAATCTCTTTTTCAGCAGATAAATTCCGATCAAAAAATACTAATATTGACTGAAGGTAAAACAGATTGGAAGTACATGTTAGCCGCTTTGAGACATTACCATAAAAATAAAGAGTTTTTAGTCATAGAAGAAGATTTTTTCTGTCGATTTGGTCAAGAGAAAGATGTAACCGAAGGAATATGTGGATCCAATGTAATAATCAAAGATATGGGTGATGCAGAATTAAATAAACGTTTGGAATCATTAAGAAAAAATAGAGAAATTGACAAAATTTTTACTACAACTGTAATTGGTATTTTTGATT
This sequence comes from Synechococcales cyanobacterium VAR_35_metabat_10, assembly GCA_031418695.1. Taxonomy (GTDB): domain Bacteria; phylum Cyanobacteriota; class Cyanobacteriia; order Cyanobacteriales; family Chamaesiphonaceae; genus JAAFHZ01. The sequence goes on along the minus strand of JANOXZ010000092.1, from coordinate 3,252 downwards.
CAGACGGCAGCAATATTACCCCCATTGATGATAAAGAGAAAAAGGTTTTTTCGTTTAAAATTGTACCCAATAATATTTCTACAGAATTCCTTTTCAATGACAATGAAATCAAAACAGAAGTTGAAGGGAAAAGATTATATATAACAGATGAATTCAGTAGGAGCAAAAGAAATAGTGCTGATCCAAATTTAAATTATGCTGGCGACAAATCAATTTCCTGCAAACAAGGTATTAGAAAAATCATTGATTCAGATGTTTATAATGTAAAAGGTGAAAATGTTGCACTTACAAAAGATAATTTCGCACAGGCTATTTTAAAGAATGAAGTAAAAATAAGTGATGAAAGTTGGGATAATTTTAGGCATATTTTTAAAGAAATTCAAAGCTTCATTGATATCGGAAATCAGAAAAGCATCAATGATGCATGATCAACTTATTAGCTGTACAATTCTGAACGAATCATCAGCTAGTCTATAAAGCTCTTTTTTTATAGCTATGAGTTATTCAAAATAAAAAGAACATACTTCCATGGGAATTCTATGTGATTTCTTCATTGCTGATGGAACAATGGTGCCAAACTATGACGTTGGCCAAGAGTTTGATGATGCAGACAAATACGAGTGCAAAGGTTTAACGTCCTTGGAATGCGCCCAACTCCTCGCCATCTTGCGTGGACAAGAATATAGCGTTGACCTAAACAGTGAATTCAAACTGGTCACACCCGAAGACGCAGAAACCTGGACAATGTCTGTACCCCAAGACATGGTTACTAGACTAGCCTCGATCGAAAACACCCAAGTAGCCGAAATCGCCGCCCTCCTCGCCACCGCAACCAGCGAAGAATTATCATGGTCAGCTAACGACTTCATGCCAATCATCACCGAACTAGCCGCATTAGCTCGTCGCGCCATCGAAACCCAAAAATCTATGTTTCTCTGGAACTGCCTGTAGATAAATAATCGTATGCAAATACATTTGAATTATCAATGATCGACTTAGTATATTTCGCTGATGTTGTTACCCGATCGCAAATTCTGTGAATTTTCTGGCTGAAGGTGCCTGATAGGCCACAACGATCGATTGCGGAGGTACCCCTAAATCGATCAATTCCTGAGCGATCGAATATTCTGTTCCATCATATTGAATCCAAATCTTCTCATCTTTAATATCTACATGAATCAAACAGCCATAAAGCCGCTGACCATCATCCCAGCCTACGCTCACGACTTGGTAATGGTCATGTGCTATATCAAACACAGTATATGTTTCCATTCCTACTATTTTAGAATCCAGATGGCAGTGATATTCAAGAATATTCTGAATATGTTGTCGATATTGTGTCAGTTTATCCATTGTAATATCTCCTGATTTTCAATATGAAATACAATTAATTTTAGTTGGTATTCAGCAATACTCAACTGCGTAAACTCTTCAAGAAAAAAGCCTTGATAAATTTCTCGGGGAATAGCTAAAAAAAGCTGCCGTTCAGGTTGCCGGACTTTCAGGGCAAGTCGATAGTTCAAAAATTGCCCTAATGCCGCATGAAATTCCGAAAGATTGGAAGGAGCGAGAAATGTTTTGATTTCAACCGCGATTTGTTGATTGTTTCGTTCAGCTCCAATCAATTTTTCAGCTCCTAAGTCAATTCGGAGTTGTCGTTTTGGGGTGAATGTCAGAATCAGTGGGTCGTCAGTAATTTGCCAACCATCTTTTTCTAATGCTGTCCGAACTATCTCGTGATAAAGATCTTTTGCAGACAAGGCAATGCACCTCCAGTTTTAAGTTGACTTCGACTCCATTTTGACATACTCACACCCAAGATGTCGAAAGCTTTCCAGACCATTAAGGATCAATTCCAGCCCAAACTCAAAGTCATGAATTCCATCATAGTCACCATCGATCACCTGATGCGTGAGCTGGTTGAGATAGGGATATTTATCAGCAGGAATTAGCGCCAGACCCTGCTGTGCCGCCTTCCCATAATCCGCCTTCTCAAAAGGAAAATTCAACTCCTGAAGCGTGAATCCATAAATATGACTATCGATCGCATTCCAAGCATAATCAGCCATCCGAAAAGAAAACCCCGCCTCCCGCAGACAGCCCAACGTCGCATCCACATAGCGCAACATCGCCACACCCACATTCACCCGCGAAACCAGCGGCATCGTTGACCAGGGATGCCGCAATAATACGGTATGGGCTGAGATCGATCGCCGTCGCATCGCCGTCTTCCAATCAACACCAAGATCAGGCACCTCAATTTCACTGACCACCAGATCAACAATGCCATCGATGATGTCGTCCTTATTTTCTACATGGTTATACAGCGACATCGCTTGCACACCAAGCTCCTGGGCAAGTTTGCGCATCGAAAGCGCTTCAATACCACCCTGGTCAGCCAAACGGAGTGCGGTTCTTAGCACTAGCTCCCGACTCAACGGGGTAGAAGGAGTTATATCATTGTTGCTCTTGATAGCCATCTGAACTTTCTTACAGCGATTTTCCACCTACATCTTGACAAACTTACGGCGTAAGCTATACTTACAGTGTAAGTCAAAACGGAGCGGCAACATGAAAGCGATCGTTCAAACTGATTACGGTTCAACAGAACAACTAAGACTCGCAGAAGTCGATCGACCAACAGTGCCAAATAACGGTGTGCTATTGCAGGTTAAGGCCGCATCGGTCAATGGTGGTGACTGGCATCTCATGCGTGGTACACCGTTCCCGATCCGCCTGATGTTTGGAGGAATCCTAAAGCCCAAAATCAAAACCCTGGGAATAGATGTGGCTGGGCGGGTGGAGGCGATCGGCAAAGACGTAACGCAATTTCAGGTTGGCGACGAGGTTTTTGGCGATCTTTCTAGTTGTGGTTTTGGGGCTTTTGCCGAATACGTCTGTGCAACCGAGGCGGTATTAGTACATAAACCTAGCAACGTTTCGTTTGAGCAAGCAGCGACAGTTCCAGCGGCTGCTCTTGCTGCTTTACAAGCACTACGAGACTATGGACAGATCCAGCCAGGGCAGAAGGTGTTGATCAATGGTGCGGCGGGTGGAGTAGGGTCTTTTGCCGTGCAGATTGCCAAGGAATTGGGTGCGGAAGTCACGGCAGTTTGTAGCACGAAAAAGTTGGAGATGATGAGTTCAATTGGTACAGATCATGTGATTGACTACAATCAGACTGATATCACCAAAAATGAGCAGCAATATGATCTAATTTTGGATGCAGCGGCTTATCGATCGGTTTTTGAC
>JANOXZ010000091.1:0-4424 GCA_031418695.1 Synechococcales cyanobacterium VAR_35_metabat_10 | reverse complement strand
GGAACAAGCAAAGGATACCCTCGAAGTTTAACAAGTATTTTAGGTGAGTGTAGAGATCGAAATAGATCTGGATCCCTGTCTTTTGGGGTCTCGAAGCATAAAATGGAAATCACCAAAATCTTTGCCCTGTAAGCTTTTTACAGAATTCATGATTTTGCCTCAATTTCGAGACAATTAGCTGAAACTGGCTGTTTTGGACAAGGATCGAAATAGATCTGGATCGCTGTAAATACTTTTATGTCATTTTTTTCTTTACTGGGCATAGCTTTCAGTAACCTTTGATTTGGTTTCAGGCTAAAATTGTAGCCTTATACTATCTCTAAGTTTATCTTTTCCGTAGAATACTATCTTTAACTCTTGCTTGTCGTTGCTTCGATCGACAAGAAAGGCGCACTGTAAAATTCCTCGCCATCCCACCTAATTGATAACCCTCCAAGCAACAATCCCAACAAAACCTCCACAGGAGCCAACCCCGTAACCTCAACAATCGACCAAAAACCCATCGAACCCCCACACGCCACCAAACAATCCCCAATCCTCGCACTCCAACCACCAATATCCTCATCATGGGCCAAAGCAAACGGTGATTCCGGCTCATCATCATGAATCGCAGCCACAACCACAGCCCTCACCTCCTCCTCACTCATCGGCTCCACCACCGATCGCACGTAACCCCGCTCCACCTCTGGCAACTCAGGAGCTGCACAAAACTGCTCCAAATCCACCACCATACTTTGGCGCACGTATCGATCGAACACATCCAAAGCCATTACCGGCTCCTGCTCTGGGTGCAACAGATAATTGATCTCCTGAAGATGAATCTCAGCTCGCAAACCAACAATTTCCCCGACTCTTGCTAACCCCTCACCAGCCACAAAAATCTGTTGCTCGATCGATAGATTAACGATCGCCTCATCCAAGTCATCAAAAAGCATCGACAACTCAGCATCCAAAGGCACCCTAGTTGCTTCCGCTAGCAGATCCCAAAGCGACAACTGAAGAATGGAGGGGGCATGGCCGGATAGGGCATTGCTCTGGGTGTTCGATGATTTGGGAAGCGAATTTTTGGAAGCCATAAGCATTTTCTAAAACATTAAGTGTTTGCTGCACATAGGCATGAACCTGACTCGGCAACCACCCCGCACAATGAACCGGCGTAACCACCGCCAATCGCCTCTCACCATCCCAAATATCCGCCCCGATCGCATGAATCGGCGAATCCTGGCGCAGCTCCCGCCAAATCAACAAATTGCCATAGGCCACCTGGGGCACCACAACTTGATGAACCACCTCGATCCTCTGCTTCTTGCGACTCTGACTAATCCGATCGCGGTTCTTGATGTAATGCCGTTTACTCGGGCAAGTCTCCGATACCCAGCAATCATGGGTACTCTTCGCCGTATCAGCACTCAACAAAGCACAGCGGATACACTTCTCAGGGGTTTTAGGTCTGGCCATCTAATTAGCTTTCAGTGATACTTTCCGGTGTAAGGTAAATGTCTTTTAGTAACAATCATGGCAAAGCCTGGAAAACACCGAACCGACTAGTTTTGACCATCAAATCATATCACAAGTCTGATTTTTATCTGATTTTAAACTTATCCGCGCAAATGTATATTTGTGCGGATTCACTTATGGTATAATTGATCTCAATCTCCTCCTCACCCCCTACCATGCCCTACAGTAGTTTTACACTTGCCCAGGTCAAGCAGCAGTTTGAACTTCAGGTCTTCATGGACGTTTTCCTCACTGATTTACCTCCCCTGACCCCTGGAGACTGGCTAGTTAACCTGCTGAAGAAATCCGCTCCCCTGGCAGCCGCATTGGGAACTGAGAAGGTTCGTTCCGAGCTAATTATTGCCCCTCTACTGTTTGAGTTTCGAGAACTTCTGGATTGCCAAGTCAGTTTATTTTCGGGGAACGACTTTAGTATCGATATGGAGTCGGGCTTAAACGGTGTCTGCGATTTTCTGCTTACTCGTTCGCCCTCCGAGTTTGTTATTGAAGCCCCAGCCGTCATTATCATTGAGGCCAAAAAGGGTGAACTTAATGCTGGTTGGGGTCAATGCGCCGCCGAGATGATTGCTGCCCAGAAATTCAATACTGCCAATGGTCAAGAAGTCCCCACAATTTATGGCAGTGTCACTACCGGTACCCAATGGCAGTTCCTGAAGCTGACTGGTAAAGATTTGACAGTCGATGTCACTGAGTATTCTCTCGACCCCCTCGATCGCATCTTAGGTATTCTTAAGTGGATGGTGGAAGGCTGATCAATATTAATAAACTTATAAATAACAATCAGTGATTAAGTCAAATTTTGTATTGAAATAATAGAGGCAATATGATTATCAAAAGTGAAGAAAAAGGCATATATGTAAGCACAATAGATATACCATTCAAGAAAATATTACGATGTGTTAATGCAGCAGAAGGAGATATTGTTCTTGGTTCACCTTCCGCTGCATTGATGGATAAAGGGTACTTCGCTATTATATCCGCAGGGTTTAATTTGCCAACATCTGATAGCCCCGACAAAATTTATGGGGTACAGGATCTATATATCACTCTTGAGCAAGCTAAAAGCTTAGGCTCTCTGATTCAATGTTTCTTAGGAAGTTCTAAATATAAAGATGAAAATATTTCAAAAACTCAAAATACTGCAATTTTACCGACTCAGTATGAGATGATTTCAGAAATGGATGGAAACGTTAGGGTTAGTGGCATTGGAATAGAGCTAAAAGAGCATTTATTCTGTGCTAATAAAACTCCTCTTGATAGCAAAATAAGTTTAGGAGATAGCGTTGGCTATCGGGAAGGGTTCAAGCAACAAGGATATGTTGCAACGATATGTGCTGGCATTGATGATGGAAATGATCGCTGTTTAAGTACGCAAGATTTGTACGTGACATACCGTCAAATCTTGCAGTTGAATAGCAGTATCCAACTGCTATTGAAACGCTTTGGTGAGAATCCAGAATGAGGCAAATCCCCACTCCTCAGCTCATCAAGATTCCCGATCCCACCCTGGCGCTGATATCTCCTGCACATGCAACGTCTCTGGAAGAAAATCGCAAACAAGAAATCTGGGAAGACTTTCTGCGAGTCCAGCTTAAGCCCCGCACCTGCCAGGAATATGGCAAAGCGATCGATTACTTCTGTCGCTCAATGGCCCCAGATCGATCATCCACTGTTTTCCTACAAGAATTCCTGGCCTCTCACCAAAATCAAGCTTTGCAACAAGTTCTGGAATATCGCCAGCATGCCATCGAAGCCAAGTTGTCAGCATCAACTATTAATCTGCGGCTATCGGCTCTTAAAGCCCTGGTGGACTATGCCCGCAAACGAGGTGCTTGTAGTTTTTCACTGGCTGATGTCAAAGCGCTCAAAGCCAACAATTATCAGAATACTCGTGGCGTTCCAGTGGAAGACTATCGATCGATCCTGGCTTTAGTCGATCGGTCAACCGATTTGGGTGTACGTGACTATGGCATTTTGCGGTTACTTTGGGACAACGCCCTCCGCCGAGAGGAGGTGACAGCTATTGACCTCTCTGATTACTTGCCCCAAGAGGACAGACTAATGATTTTGGGCAAAGGGCAGATTGATAAACAGTCGATCGATCTCAACCCTGGCACCATTGAGGCTTTGGATGATTGGGTTAGATTTCGAGCTGGTTTCTACTTCCAACCTAAAAATGGAGCTGAACGAGATACTGCCATGTTCCTGAGCTGTAATGGCCTCCGGTTACGCGGTAGCGATGTTGCCTATATTCTCAAGGGCTATGCTGATACTGCCGGGGTCAAGATTTCTCCCCATCGGGTGCGCCACAGCGCGATTACTGCTTTTTTAGATGCCAGTGGCGGTGATCTTCGATCTGCTCAATCTCTCTCCAGACACAAAGACCCCAAGACTTTGATGATTTATGATGATAATCGGCAGGGTCTACAGGGTAAGGCTACGATGGCTTTGGGGGATTTGTTGGATCTGCCAGAATGTAAAGCAGTAAAACTGTAAATACTGCTTTACATCTAATCTCAATGAATTACACGAACTTTCCAGTGAACAAAAACTTGCTGAAAGCTAGGAGCAGCCCCGTTATGATCCCAATGGTGATACTTCTGGCTGTAAACTCTTTTCCACTTAACCGCTGGTCTAAGTTTTTGGTTTTTTCTTCAAACTTAGCGTCTAATGCTCTGAGTTCTGCTTTCAGCTCCTTGAAGTCCCCTTCTACTTTTGTAAAACCAACTCTTACCTCTAAAGTCAGATCCGTTATCTGCTTCTGAGTAGTTGCACTGCTTATCGTAATCAAGTCTTTGAGTTGCTGAATATCGGTGTCTGTTGCTGTGGTCATCATGCTAACCTTTTGTTTTGTTGATTGATTCGATCGAACTGTTCGTAGCAGTCTTTCGGTAGAAGCAGGGTTT
>JANOXZ010000090.1:0-3451 GCA_031418695.1 Synechococcales cyanobacterium VAR_35_metabat_10 | reverse complement strand
GCCCGCCGTATGGCCACAGGCGGCACCGCCTTGTGATACAACGTTTAAGACTTCTAGGGGTGGTGCTAGTTCGCCCGCTGCCCGAGGAGTAATGGTAAATTTGCCGCCGGTAATAGCCTTAACTCGATCGGCGATGGTTTTGGCTCCCCCAAAGATCGTATCGAGCGATAATGGCCAACTGGTAGCCATTTGCCAGTTAATGGTGGGCAGATTGCCGCTGGCAGACGAGGAGCCGCGTCGTGCTTTGCAAGAGGCCAAGGTGCTACCTGCGGCAATACTAGCGATCGATGCCTGTAAAAATTGCTTGCGTTTCACGTTATTTTTCTCGGTTGGTGCTTCAGTGATCGATCGAGGATACCAATCTATTGGAATCGATCGCAATTTTTGTGCAAAAAAAAGACCGAACGCTATGGGCGATCGGTTGCTGGTAATATTCGGATATTGCCGAGTTACCACTTCAGCAAATTGAATTTTTCCATATCTACTGTGTCGCGGTTACGGTAGATGGCTAGGACGATCGCTAGACCCACAGCGGCTTCGGCAGCGGCGATCGAAATAACGAACACGGCGAAGACTTGACCCTTAATGCCTACTGGATCTAAATAATTAGAGAAACCCATGAGGTTTAGGTTTACTGCGTTGAGCATTAACTCGATCGACATCAATACTCTGACAGCATTCCGGCTGGAAACTAAGCCATAGATGCCAATACAGAACAAGGCCGCAGCCAAAATCAAAAAATAGGGAAGTTGTAATTGCATCATATTATTAAAATCTCAAAACTATTTACCAGCCAGCTCTCTCGGACGCTCGGGTAGAGTGAGGGCAGATTTTTCGGTCATCTCGGTAGTCTCGGGGATAAACTCGCGGCGGGCTAGGACGATCGCCCCAATCATGGCCATCAGCAGTAATACCGAAGCCAATTCAAAAGGTAATAAGAAGTCAGTAAAGAAATGCTTGGCCAAAGGCACCAGAGATCCTTCGCCAGTGGCTACTTCGGTGGGTTGTTGCCAAGGAGTTACCACAGCCACTGCTGACAACAGAGCAAACAAGCCAGCACAGACTCCACCAGTTAGTACTTTGCCAATCCAAGAATTTTTGGTAGGGACAAAGTCTTCCCGTTTGTTCACCAACATGATGGCAAATAGGATCAGTACGTTTACGGCACCCACATAAATCAGCACCTGAGCCGCCGAGACAAAATCAGCATTCAGCAGAATATAAATTCCGGCCATGCTGATAAATACGCCGCCCAACAAGAAGGCTGAGTAGACGATATTTCCGAGTAACACTACTCCTAAAGCAGATCCCAGCATCAAAGCTGACAAAATTATAAAGGAAACAAACTGGACACCTTGAGCAATATTCATGTTTTTCTATTTCTCAGCCTATTTTTCAGCGTTAATTTCGGCAGGGGTTTTACCGGCGCGTTGCACGTCGGGGGGTAGATCGTGAGGATCCATTACGCCCTTAGGCAAGTAAGCCAAGCCGCGCAAAGGTGTGACCATCGGATCGTTGGTGACTTTGTAAGGCAAGCGACCTAATGCCACGCTGTCGTAATTTAGTTCATGTCGATCGAACGAGGCCAACTCATATTCTTCGGTCATCGATAAACAGTTGGTAGGGCAATATTCTACGCAGTTACCACAAAAAATGCAGACTCCAAAATCGATACTGTAACTGTCTAATTTCTTCTTCTTGCTGGCTTTGTCAAATTGGTAATCTACCACTGGCAAGTTAATGGGGCAAACTCGCACACAAACTTCGCAGGCGATGCATTTATCAAACTCAAAATGAATCCGTCCCCGGAAACGTTCTGAGGGAATTAGTTTTTCGTAGGGATATTGAACCGTAATCGGGCGACGCTGCATGTGGTCGAAGGTGACGGCCATGCCTTGACCGATATATTTGGCAGACTGCACGGCTTCTTTACCGTAGTCTACGACCTGCTTCAAAAAATTCAGCATCTGGGGCAACTCTCCGAGATATTCCTAGATATAGTAACACTTCTAGCGATTTTTAGTCATAAGAAATCCCGATCGACAGAGGCTGCCGCCGGGATGGCTTAAATAAGGGATTGCTTTAAAGATAAAACTTAGTAAGCTAAACCCATACTGCGCGTTGTTTCAGCACCCAGATATACCCGAATGCTCAAAAAGTCTGTGGGGCAAGCAGTTTCGCAACGCTTACAACCAACACAATCTTCGATGCGAGGGGAGGAGGCTATTTGAGCAGCTTTACAGCCATCCCAAGGAACCATTTCTAAAACATCGAGCGGGCAAGCCCGCACGCACTGGGTGCATCCGATACAAGTATCGTAAATTTTTACTGCATGAGACATATGATATTAAACTCCCAATATGTGAGTCTAGGCACCTAGAAACTCATAATCAAAGCTCAGTTTACCTCAGGGGCAGCCGGGTATTGGCTAAATGGGCAGATAAGTTAAAAGTTCGTAACGTAATCGGAGCAAGGCTCTCAAAGATTACGATGTGTTAAGAATATTTGCCATCGTTCACGAAGTGTTGAACCAAGACAAATCGCTGAGCTGATGTCTTTAGCATCACCAGTATTATTTTGCCGACTTCTTAAACCGACCAACCAATTTCTCGCCTTCAATCCAGACCAGCATTAGTAGACTAAAGCCAATACAGATACCCATTTCTAGCCAGTCCAGAGGATGGGTGTTGAAGAAGCTTTGGAATGGTGGGAAGTAGATTAACGAAATCTGCAAGAGGGTGGTGATGGTCACTGCCCAGAGCAGGTAGGGATTTGTGAAAGGATTGATTTCGATGAGCAGTTGACTGTTCGATCGAATAGCCAAGGCATGTCCCATCTGTGCCAAGCAGAGCATCGTAAACACCATAGTTTTCCAAGTATCGGGAGATTTGGTATAGGTGCTGCCATGAGTATAGTCGTAGGCAATCTTCATCATGATGATGCTGAGAATGGCAAACACCACGCCGATTCTGACCATGTAAGCACCTAAACCTCGGGCAAAAATGCTTTCTTTGGGGTCAAACGGTGCGCGCTGCATTACGTTGGGTTCGGGTGGTTCTACGGCCAAAGCCAGAGCTGGCAAACCGTCGGTAACTAGGTTCATCCACAAAATTTGCAGCGGTGAGAGGGGTACACCGCCTAAGCCCAGCAATGGGGCGGCGGCGATCGTCAGAATCTCGCCGATGTTGCTGCCCAAAATGTACTTAATGAAGCGCCGAATGTTGGTGTATACCACTCGTCCTTCTTCGGTGGCAGCGACGATCGAAGCAAAGTTGTCATCTAGCAAAATCATGTCGCTAGCTTCTTTACTAACATCGGTGCCGGTGATCCCCATAGCAATACCAATGTCGGCTTGTTTGAGGGCAGGGGCATCGTTAACTCCGTCGCCGGTCATGGCTACTAAGTGGCCGCGCTGGCGTAGTGCTTGCACAATGCGCAGCTTGTGTTCGGG
>JANOXZ010000089.1:0-13499 GCA_031418695.1 Synechococcales cyanobacterium VAR_35_metabat_10 | reverse complement strand
ACTGTATCGAACATCGTGACTGTGAAAGTCGCAGAAGTCGCTGGTATTAGTATTACGCCCCAGGTGCCTACCGATGCTCCTGGTAACGCCGCATCTTATCCCAACGATGCCAGTGGCACCCAGCTAGTACCTGGCCCTTATCAAAGTTTCGCCGGAATTCATTTGGGCGACATCGTTTACTTTGATTTTATTATTAACAACATTGGTAACGACCCCACCCAGTTTGTCATCCCCAACACCGCCAGCGTTAACAATGGCACAGTGGGTCAACTGCAAATCATTGAATATGGTGGCACAGCCCTAACCAACCCGGTCAATGTACCGACCACTTTCGGCTTAAACACAAATAGTACTGGCACATTATTAAACGGAGTTAGCGGCACTAACAACGGTTCCATTCCCGCCAATGGCTCTATTAAAGTACGAGTACCAGTAATTGTCACCAGCGGTACCGGCACTGTTAGCGCACAGTTAGGTGATACTAGCCCTGCCGCAGCAAACCCTGCTTCTAACCAGCCGTACCAAGTTACGGGCACTACTGATATCTACACCAGAGATAACCCTAGTCCAGCAAATGCTTTGCCTCCTGCTGCTGACAATGAAGTTATTGGTACTCCGGCTAATGGTGAACGAGAAGCCAGTGCGATCGCCTCAGTAACTATTGTGGGTCAGAATGTTTCGGGTAATGTGTTTGAAGATGCCAACTATGGCGGCGGTAGTGGTCGCAGTAAAACAGCATATTCTGGGACTAATGTGGTCGGAGCTACTGTAGAACTGTATGACAGCTTTGGTAAATTTGTCCGATCGACCACCACTGATGCTAGTGGCGACTATACTTTTCCCGCAGTGCCTGTAGGTGATTTCTATGTACGGGTGGTCAATAATACCGTCAAATCCAATCGTCCTGGCGGCATCGCTACTGGTTTGTTGCCAGTCCAGACTTTCTTGACCGATGCCGGAGTTACGGCAGGGACTGTTAGTCCAGTGCTTGATCGAGTAGGTGGCGAAACTCCTAGCCAAAGTGATACAGACGCTGGTGCGGCAGGTGCCATCTTTAGTCCTACAAGTAAGCAATTCACTACTGCCGGTGGCACTGCCGCAGTTAATGGCTATGTGCAGTCTTTGACCAAAGTGAAGGTTGGATCAGTCGTGGTTGCTGGAGTAGATTTTGGTTATAACTTTGACACGATTGTCAACACCAATGATTCTGGTCAAGGTTCACTGCGCTAGTTTGTAGCCAATAGCAACACGCTTACCAATAGTGGCTTAGCTCAAGTTGGCCAAACGGCTGGCCAAGAAGTGTCGATCTTCATGATTCCTGATGGCTCTGCTCATAATGGTTTACGGGCTACTGTCCCCAGTCAACTTACTATCAATCGTGCCCTCATTAGCTTGGCGACACCTTTAACTATTACTGATACTGATACTTCGATCGATGGTCGGACTCAGACTAACAACATCAGTAATAGCAATACCTTAACTTTGGGCACTGGTGGCACAGTCGGGGTCGGTGCTCTAACACTGCCTAGCCTCAATGCCCCAGAAATAGAAATCACCAATAATGGTGTCGTAGCTAATGGTATTGATGTAAATGGTGCCAGTGCCACCGTGCGGAACATTGCAATTCATGGCTTTGGCACTGCTGGCTCCAATCAAGGCGATATCTTGCTACGGGCTGCTAATGCAATAGTGACCGAAAATGCGATCGGTACTACCGCTCTCAGCTTTTCAGCACCCACCAATCAATCTCAATCTGGCGTTGTCATCAACGGAGCGTTAGCTGCTAATATCAGCAACAACCTCATTGGCTTTACCAATGAACGAGGCATTTTAGGTGGCAACAGCACCACTGCGGCTGATCTGACTGGTTTGGTAATTTCTGGTAACGAAATTCGCAAAACTGGCAATGGTGCTGGCACCACCGATCAACATGGCGGTATCGAACTATTTCCTTTTAATGCTGGCGACGTAAGTATTTTGCGTAACCTAATTACCGAAGCTGGCACAGATTCTGGTATCGAGGTTAATGCTAGAGGCACTGGTACTGCTACTAATTTCTTGATCCAAAACAACTCTGTTTCCAGTAATGGTTCTGGTAGTAATGGCTTTGGGATTGTATTGCAGGGTATTGGAACCAACAATATTGATGGCATCAAAATTGACAAAAATATTGTAGATGCCAACCGTGATGGAATTACTTCTCGCCAAAATACGGTAACTATTTCTGAAAACATCGTGCGGAACTCTACCGGAGCCTATGGTATCGGAGTTGAGAACGGCAAACAGGGCAACAAAATAACCCAAAACTCCACTTATAGCAACGCTGGCCCTGGTATTGATATTGCTACAGCGACTACTGTGAACAATGTTACGGCCAATGATGGTGCAAAAGACAATACCCTTAGCAATAAAGGTATCGATTATCCTTTAATTACTGCAACCTCTTTAACTGGCACAACGTTAGACGTGAAAGGTTATGTCGGCATCAGTCCGGCTGGTAATGCTGCTTTTGCGAATGTTACCCTAGAATTCTTCTTAGCAGACAATAGCCCTAGTGATCAAAATGGCGAAGTAATTGTAGGCGACGGAAAATCTAAGCCCCACGGTGAAGGTAAAACCTATCTGGGTTCTTGTGCTACAGACAGCTTGGGTCGTTTTGGTATTGCTGGTAATATCTGTTCTTTCACCAATGCCACTCTCACTTCTGGCAACTACAACAATATTACGGCTACAGCCACTGATAGCAGCGGTAATACTTCCGAATTCAGTGCAATTCCTAGTACCAGAGCTAAGTTATTACTAGCAAAACGAATCACATCGATTACGGATGGCACAACTGGTGCTGTGACCAGCTTTAATAGCTATGTTGCTGATTCTGTCAATAGTGCTACTAATTGGCCAAATATTAGCACAGAAGTACTTGGGGCGATCGATGGAGGTCAGGCTAAACCGGGCGATATTGTTGAATATGCTGTTTATTACCGGAATGCTGGTGAGAACCGGATTTCTTCTGCTAAGGTGTGCGATCGACTCAATACCAACTTAGTCTATCAAGAAGATTTTGATGCCTTAAATGTTGGTAGTGGCATTGTGCTCAAACCAGGTAGCAACACAGCTCAGTATTTGACTGGAGCTGCTGGTGATGACCAAGGTGAATTTGCGACAACCCCACCAACGGACTGTAACTTAATTGGTAGCACAATCAATACTACTTCAAACAATGTGGTAGTTGTCCAAGCCGCGAATAACACCACTGCTATCCCTGGTCTTTCTACTGGTTACATCAAGTTCAAAGCTAAGGTTAAGGAGTAGAGAGTTGACACAAGCATTCCAGCCATCTAGGTCTAGGAATGTTCTTTTTTCTCTCTACAAAGAACTTCGCACTGTTCAGTAAGTGATGGCAAATTTGGTAATCAAATCCCACCTTTATTTGTTAAAATACCTAAACCGTCGTGGGACTTTGGTGCGACTTCCGAAATCCAACTATATCTTGGCCCTAGCCCGTCGCGCCGCCTCGCCCCGCCGGTAACTGTACCGATTACATCTCCCCCAATGAAGCTCATCGAACAAGTCGAACGCGAAGACTTGGTAATGTTCATCAATGCCTGTTTGTCCTGCACTGGTCAGGGTGAGTTTTATGATGAATACAGCTATAGCTATGGGCAGAAAATCTCGTTGGATTTCTTGCATGATTATATTTTGGGCAACTATCGACAGCTTTATACTCTGACGCTCGCTGCTGGCATCAATCACTTTAACCAATCTCAGATTATCCTCAAGTTATTAGCTACCAGTAAATTTGCCTCTCCCAGTGACCGATTGATCGAGAATCAATTAATTACTGTTACTCTCGATCGATTGCCACCCCAAAGAGCTTGGAGTCTATTGTTACAGCTCCGCAAAAAAGGTATCAATAATCGGCGAGCAAGATCGATCGCCCAAGCTTACATCAATAGCCGAGGTGATAAATTGGCTTTCCAAGCTGTTAAATATCGGTCAAAACTGCGGGCGATCGTGTCCCACTTCCATCTGAAGCTCGAACCAGAACTCAGCAATTTTCTGTTTGGTCGTTGGGAAAAAAGCTTTACCACTGAGCTTTTCGAGAAATTTCGCCAAGCTTTTTATAGCGCCAGTGCCATTTATGCCCTGCCCTTCACTGTAGCCGAAGGATTGGCAGTAAAGCATCAGATTCCCCGCCAGGTATTTCTAGAGAAAATCCAGGGGCAAATGACAGCGGGGGAAAAGCTGCGATTGCAAGGTAGTGCTGATAAAGCGGGAATGGATTTGTCGATCGATCCTCAGCGTCTACCACTAACAAAACTAGCGCTCTATTTGTTATCCCTGGATCTTAAACAGCGTCGAGAGCAACGGCTAGAACTAGCTGATTGGTTGGCAAAAAGCGCGGCGATGATTTTAAAACGGACTCCTTTGCAACTTGGTAAAGTTGCGGCGGTGCTCGATCGGAGCTACTCTAGCTCGGGTTCCCGCGAAAAACGCCGTCGTCCATTGGGTATTGCTTTAGCTGTAGATAGTCTACTGCAACAAGTTTCTAAGGAATACCAAGCTTTTTGGACAGTCCCGCTCGCTGATCCTTTGTGGGTAACACCCCGAGGTCAAACTGACTTAGCGACTCCTATTTTAGATGCTCTGGCTTGGCAGCCAGAGCTAATTGTAGTGATCTCTGATGGTTGGGAAAATGACCCACCTGGGGCAGTCGCTGAGCTGCTGCGGGTTTACTATGAAAAAATAGATTCACAACGACAGGTTTCGATCGTTCATTGCAACCCAGTGTTTAATGCCAATGACTATGAGCTGAAGCAAATTAGTCCTTTGGTGCCGACGATCGGGATCCGGGAAGCCGAAGATTTGCCTACTGTTTTGGCTTTTATGCGCTTTGCCGATGGCCGGGGCAGCTTGGCTGAATTGGAAACCTATTTACTTCAACGTGCTCAAGATATTCTTGCTAAATCTTAGATTATGATCAAACTGCTTGAAACCATTGCTCTTCATGACTTAGAGATTGCCCCTAGTCAAATCTGGGGATCGATCCGGTTAGTACCGCTGCTGCGTAAGAATTTCAGAGAAGATTTGCGATTAGCTAAGCGTAGTTACAATAGCCGGGTTGTGGTCAGTGTGGACAAAAGCACTTTGTATCATAGCTATGTACCTCATGGTTTAGTGCTGAACTGGAGTAACGACGGAGAACCAGTAGCATCTTTGGGTGGTCAGTTGAGCGATAAATCTCATCAGTTTGCTGGAGTTAGAGTGATGCGGCGGATGGCGCAACGGGAAAATAGGGGGGAGAAGAAAAACTCGTTGCGGTTTTTGCCGTTAGAAATGGCTATGGAGGGTTTTATGGGGATGTTCTTTAATGGGCCAACCATTGCTTGGCAAGAATATTCTCGGCGCTCTCGATCTACGGGATTGTCGCCACGTAGTGAATATTCGATTACTGGCCGATTGATTTCTGATCTTAGTGAAGCTCTGCGGGTATTTGAAATTCACGAAAATCAAGTGGGTGTCTTGTTATTTGTTGGTGAGATGCTGGCTACTGCTTTTATTGTGCCCCACCCCGAAGACTATCGAGATCTACATGAAACGCTGTTAACCGACGCCTATGGGGAAACTTTTTATTACTATGGACTCTATGGTCAAACCCAGGAATTAAATTGTTCCATTGAAGATCAAAACATTCATAACTTAGCTGATCTGCGATCGGCTCTGACTAAAATGCGTCAAGAATGGAGCGATGTACAATCTATAATGGGTGCCGATTTGTTGCAGAGACCAATTCAGTCTCAACAGATCTATCAAGCTGGAGCCTTTAGTCTTCAGCGGTTTATTACTGACTTAGACAGAACTCGCTCTAACTACATTGGTGAATCGATCGTAGATGACAATGGTGATTTGCAATATCTAAAAATCTATGGCTTGTCAGCGGTACAGACTCGCAGAGCTTACTTGCTGCAAACACTTGATCGACATGATTGGCAACTAGAAAAAGCTGGGATTTCACTCAATGAAACTTTGTCCAGCTTAGTGAAACGGATGGAGAAGGCTGATTTAGGATATTTGATCAACAATCAGGTGCGAGAACAAGTTGAAAAATCTCTGCGTAAATATTAGCTGAGCGGATGGCTATATTATTACCCGAACCAAATGGTGAGAGCCGCAAACAAGATGAATAGCAGTCCACCAACGATCGTAATTGTCTTTTCAGAAATGCGACCAGCAACCATTTTGCCACCCCACACTGCAATTAAGGAGCAAATGGTATGTCCTAAAATGCCGCCGATTGTTACTCCTATGGGGTTTTTGGCAGCAGCTAGAGTAATAGTAGCTATTTGGGTTCGATCGCCCCACTCCGCTACAAAAGTCAGGACAAAACTTTCAATCACAATTTTCCAGAAGGTATTGCGCTGTTGAAACTTGCGATCGCCTGCTTCCACTGCTTCTGCGGCCTCAGCTCTCACTTCTTCATCGGTCTGAGCCGACATTCGCCGAGACTCATATAAGAGCTTCAGGCCAAACAAGAAAAACAGGAGGGCAGCGACTTGCTGAATAGTAATCTTAGCTAAAAAAGAGAGATTAGATGGTAAATGTTGCAGCAAAAACTGGGGCAGCAACATCAAAAAGTGCCCGATACCCACAGATAACATGGTCATGGTGGCCAGTGCGCCAACCACGCCGATTAACACAGGCTTTCGAGGATAGCGGGTCGCCAATACCACAGCCATAAAAAAGGTTTTGTCCCCTAGTTCTGATGCGGTGATGAGTAGTAATCCACCAGTAAAAGCTTCTAGCATTCTTGTCAGGTAATATTATTCTGATGCTACTAATATTACTAGAAACTTTACTCCAAGCCATTTTTACTCATTTTTATATCATTTTCTCTTGCAGATTCTTTGCACCTCTAAACTTAGTGCCACTTAAATTCGCCCCACTTAAATTTGCCTGAAACAAATTAGTTCCTCGCAAATCTGCCCCACTTAAATCTGCCCCGCTCAAATTTGCCCGCACCAAATAACAGCCGTACAAATGTGCCTTACTCAAATTCGCCCCACTCAAATTCGATCGATAAAAATAAGCTCCTTGCACCTCCGCTTCATAGAGCTTTGCGCCACTCAAATCTGCCCCGCAAAAATTTGCCCCCCTTAGATTGGCAAAACAAAGATTCGATCGATGCAAACAAGCTTCTCCCAAATCTGCATCCCGAAGATTCGCCCCGGCAAAATTTACACCTACTAAATTCGCCCCAGTCAAAATAGCCTGAGATAAATTAGCTCCCGCTAAATTCGCCCCTACCAAATTACAGTTACTCAAATCAGCCCGATCGAGCACAGCCCCTGGCCATTCCACCAAACCCAACTCTGCTCCTGGCAAATACAAAGGTGAAGGTAGCGATCTCCAATCCACTCGGTCCACTGACATTTAGCTACTCCATCTGATTTTTAATCGGCGGCTGCACGCGACCAGCCACATTCTCGATCGAGCTAATTGCCGCTGCTGCCCCCGCCAAAATATTTTGCTCACTGCCGCCCAAATATAGGCGACCAAAGCTGCCTACGGCCTGAACTTCCAAAATATTAATGGCTGCTGCCTTTTCGGCTTCGTTGGCAGCCAAAGAGGCATAGGCTGCAGGCTCTACTTCCAACACAAACAAGGTTTGGCCAGCCAGCAGCATTTGCCCCCTGGCCATGCGGTTAATAATTTGGGTTTGGTGAGCGTTAATGTTGCGAATAATTTGACTTGAAACCACCCGAGGCTTAAGACCATCACTACTTTTTACCCCGATATGGGCAAGAATCGCTTTGCCCGCAGCTCGGGTTTCGCCTTGGGAAGCTGAGTGAATTTCTAGCAAACCGTACAGTCTCTCAACGATTTGTACACCGGGAGTCACAGAGGCAGCTTTCAGGGCAATATCAGTAATTTTATTGATTTCTATACCGGGCGAAATCTCTACCCATAAGGAGCTGTCACCAGGAACCGGCAAAAATCCTTGCACTATTTTGCCTAAGTAGGCGGCGTGTTGCGGTTGGAGGCTGTCTAAATAGACATAGCTGCGTAATTCGATCCCCAAGGCTTCTCTCGATATTTTTCGGCTGTTTTTCACTCCTATCATACGATCGAACTTGACGTAAATCAAATTGCGATAGCCTATCACAGCAATTATAAATTCGGAGCCAAGGAAAGATCGAGTGTAAAGTTAGACCCTCCTAGATCTAAAAATCCTGATGTTTCACCGGCTACTAGCAGGGCTATTATGTCAGGGATGGAACTCAAGCCAGAAGACCGACCTGATTCGGTAGCAGATTGGTTGGATCTGTTGCCTGTAGTCAAGTCTGCGGTAGACATGCCACCAAAGAGCAAGTCTTGGAATTGGCAGACGATCTGGATAGGTGTTTCTGCGATCGCGGCAATAGTTGGTTTCACAGTGGCATTTGTTGTTGGTCTTCCTACTGTATTAACTTGGTATCAGCAACATCAGAACTCTACACCTAAGCCTACTAACTTACCGACAGGTGGTGATCGATTGCCAAATACAACAAAGTAACTATTGAAATCCACCAAATCTATATCGGTTTAAATCCATGAGTTGGAATCAGGGACATTTATTAAAATCCGGGCAGTATGAAGTAATCCGTCTGCTGGGTAGCGGTGGATTTGGGATGACCTATTTAGCCAAGGATCTTCATCTTGAGAGACAAGTGGTGATCAAAAGACCTAATTTATCTTTTGAGGCCGATCGAGATTACAACAAATTTCTCCGTCGTTTTAAAAGAGAAGGGCAAGTCTTAGCTCAGGTGCAGATCCCAAATATCGTCAGGGTGATTGAATTTACCGAGATAGAAGGGATGCCTTGCTTAGTGATGGATTTTGTGGCTGGTGAAACTCTTAATGAATGTATTCGTCGCCGACAATTCATACGTTCTACTAAGAAATATTCTTTGATTTGGCTGATGATATTTATATCCGCGAGCGCATTACTAACTGGTGGGCTTCTCGGATATATAATGAAGAGAGATGTTTTGAAAGATTTGCTATATGGTATTATTGCAAGCCTGAATTCGTTTTTTATGATTGCAGGATATCATTTCTCAAGAAAATATATGCCAAAAAAACGTCGAAGTCGAACGATGCCTATTTTCATGGAGTACATGGCATTTTCAACAGTTAGTATATTTATGGGGACAGTGTTGGGTTTGATCCTAAAACATTTTTATATCACCAATTTTGCATAATGATTTTTCTTGCCTAATCGCTTTATGAACACTAATCTTTTAAGCCGAATTACCCATAATCCCGATATTTGTCATGGAAAACCATGTATCCGTGGACTCCGCTACCCGATCGACACCATCTTAGAACTGCTCAGCTCTGGCATGACCCACATAGAAATCTTAGAAGATTACGAAGACCTAGAGCCTGAAGATATTTATGCCGTATATAGCTATCTATCAAATTCTTTTTCTTTCTAGAAACTCAAGATTCTTTCCGGTTAATCAGAAATGATGCTTCTATTTGCGAGAACTGCACAGGAGATTTTTCTGGGAAATTGACCGTTAGATCGATCGAACCTCCCATAGCTGCAATCGTGCTGATCAGTGTCCCTAAAGTAATGTTTTCTCTAGATTCAACCTGTGATATGTAGGATTGGCGAACATCTAGTAAATCTGCTAACTCTTCCTGAGTGAGTCCGGCTGCTTGTCTAACTGTGCTGATAATTTGCAACTCAGCTCGGATCTGATTTGCACCAACACTAATCCTTTCTCTCATTTCTGGAGAGAACTCTCGCTTAATTTCTTTGTAGGTTCTATGTGGACGACTCATACCAATTCACCACCATTTGTTTCTTCTAAATATTCTGCAAACCGTTTTTCAGCAACCATGATATTTTTCTCATACCAGCGCTTATCACCTCCTTTATTTCCACCGATCAGTAAAACCGCTTGGCGTTTTGGGTCGAACACAAATAGTATACGGTAGGGATTTCCATCATGCTGCACTCGCAGTTCCTTCATGTTGGTAAATGCTGAACCTTTAATGGTGTCAACGTAAGGACGACCCAGTGATGCTCCTTGCTCTTCCAAGATATCAAGTACCGCCGCGATCGACGCTTGTACTCCAGCGTCCTCGGCAAAGAACCACACTTCAAATTCCCTGTGAAAAATAATCTCCCATATCATGTATAAAACATATCACATATACACGATACTGTTCCAAGGTAATTCAGTACTTTCCCTTGCCCCCAAAGTCTCTCCATCAACTCCAATGAATAGATCAGTGCTGTTATTACCTCCGTAACTCCGCCACCAAATCATAAAAAGGCTGCCAATTGTCTTCTTGAGCGATCGATTCCCATACTTCCTCAATCAACGGTCTCAAAGGTACCGTGGCTGGATTTGTTTTTATTAAAGTCTCACCAACTAACGCCAACTGTTCAGGAGTCAAAGACCCGATCAACTGTTGATACAATTGTTGCCAAAGATTTTTAATCGATTCTTTGCCCTCTACTGGTAGCCAATCAATATCGCTGAGAATCAGATTAAAATCTTCGTGCCATTTATTTGCCCAGCGCTCTGTTACCAAAGTAAAAAACTGGTGATAGCCGATTTGGGTGGCATCTAACAGCTCCAGGGTGGCATTCAGCAACTTTAGCCCTTGGTCATTAATTTCTCCAGTTAGACCAAGCTTTTGCCACATCAAATTTTGATAGGTTTGGGAATATTGATCGTCAAAAGCCTCTAAAGCCTCATCCATATCTCCCTGGTTTAAAACTGCCACCAAGGGCTTTTGCAGAATTTCTAGGTTCAGCTTGCAAATTCCGGGCTGATTTTCGTAACTGTACCGACCGCCGTAATCAAAATAAGCCGCTGTGAAGTTGGGTTGATAGGTGGGCAAAAAAGCGAAGGGGCCATAATCAAAGCTTTCCCCAGTGATCGACATATTGTCAGTGTTTAACACTGCATGACAAAAACCTGCCGCCATCCATTGAGCTGCTAAGTCAGCCACTCGATCAACTAATTCCTGATAAAAGCTTAGATATTTATTTTCTCGATCGACTAAGTGGGGATAGTAAACCGCAATCACATGATCCAATAATCGCCGGGTTAAGTCTGGACGTTTGAGATAGTGCAGTCGATCGAAAGTACCAAACCGGATGTGCGATCGGCTAAATCTCACCATCACAGCAGACCTAGTCGGCGAAGGTTCATCGCCTCGCCATAAATCTAGCCCAGTTTCGACAACACTCAAACAGCGAGAAGTCTTCACTCCCATCCGATGCAGCGACTCCGCCGCTAACACTTCGCGTATCCCTCCTTTTAAAGTCAGCATCCCATCGCCGCCTCGGGAGTAGGGAGTGCGGCCAGAACCCTTGGTGCCGAAGTCATATAGCTCGCCATCTATGCCGCGCACTTGGCCATAGAGAAATCCTCTTCCATCGCCTAAACCTGGATTGTAATTGCCAAACTGATAACCGTGGTAGCGTAGAGCCAATAGCGGTTGAGGATGGCCACTGAACTGACCAAAGGCTTCCACAAAATCTGCATCACTTACGTTAGCTGGGTCTAAACCCAACTGAGCTAAGATGTCATCATTACGCCAACGTAAAGTGTGCTGAGGAAAATCTTCCGCCGCCACGTCGTCATAATAATCGTTGCCCAGGTCGGCGAGGGCGGGTTCGTAATTTAGGCTAAGAAGAGGATTCATCTGATGACAGATTCGTTAATGTTTCAAGAAGATGAGTATGTGGTGCTCACCAGTGGCCAACCGGAAGAAATTTTGACTGCTGCTGAGATGTTAGTGAAACTCTCCGAGACTCTATTGAATCACGGAGAGATCGATTTTCCTTCAGATGTGTTGGCTAAATCTTCGACGGCGGCGCGGGCGGCATACCTATTGGACAATTACTGCGAGTTAGATTTGGGTGCAGGTCAATATATACAATGGTATGCAGTGCGGTTAGAGAAAAACTAGGCTGCTTCTACAGCAACTGCTGCTGGTTCGCCAACGATTAAGGCCACATCGATATCTTCATCGCTGGTGCGCTTGAGGGTGACATGAATCCCGGGGCCGAAGAACTTGGTGAGTTTATCGTGTTTTTCTTCCCAGGTCGCAAAGGGAATCAGTGGCGTATAGAATTCCATGATCAGGGCATATTTGCCATCTATCAACTCTTCACGCATTCCTCTGATTACTGGTCGCTCGTCATCGGTGGGCGATAAACCAAGTTTTTCTAAGGCCACATCTAAATGGGCTTCTTGGCCGTAACGAAACCGAGTTACGTCTTGACGAATCTGTTTTTGGATAGCTGTTTGTTGCGCCTCGCGGATCTCTTTCATTTCTGGCTCAGGGTCTTCTAGGGGTACTGGGCGTAGTTCTGCCGATTTTAAGGCCAAACCACCTAACAGTAGGGGGACTCCGTAGAAAAAGCCAATGAGGTTGAGAGTAGGGTTATCAACGGCGTAGGCACCGAAGCCGATCAGGGTGAGTAAACCACCAATACTGATTAAGGTGGGTCCGAGAGGAATGCGGCGCAGCAGGGACATGGGATAAATGAATATTGTTACAAAACTTCTCATATTATCCACTAATTTTCAGCGGATGGGCTATTTCGGTACAAATACTCATCAAAGGCATTTGTACTCAATATATTTTAGAGATAGGTTTTTGAGCCAAATCGCTTACCAGATAAGAATTTTGGATTCTAGAAACAAATACTTTAATCACGAAATAACTTGATTTATTTCAATAAAAGAATAAGTCAACATAAAATCTAATAGGTAATTAAACTCAGTGCGTCTCTTGCAAATGTAACAAATGATTGCGAGCGTCTCATACTTATTAGGGATCATCCTTTATATTGTAGAAACCAAGCAATCGATCCCCGCCGGAAGTAAGACAAGAATCCATCGAATCTTAACCGGTATTCATATAAACCACTGGAGATTACCATCATGCAAGTAACTGAAAATTCCCTGAACAGAAAGAATTCCCTCGCTGTCACTAAGAGCTTTTTGGTATGGTGTTTTGCTCTAGCAGTTTGTCTGTTGGTAGTGGGTTTTCCTTTAGTAGCAGTGATGGCTACTGTCGGCGCACTGTTATCGATGGCTCTTCACCCTATTCTGCCAATGAGTGCGGTGTTGTTAGTAGCTGGTAGCATTTTGGCAATAAATATTTTCGCAGTAGTCGCAACCGCCGCAACGCTGACCGCCAAGGGCGTGCATCCTGATGAAGTGAGCTGGTTGGGTTGGTTAAATGGCAGCAGCGAAGTTCTGCAAACCACTACTTATGCTGCTTGTCCTTTGACTTGTGAAGTTAAACAGTAAATCCACAGTTTTGGAATTAATGCTCTTGGGGCGCTCGATATTCGATCGAGCGCTTTTTTATTAATATGAACGAAAACTCCACACCACAAAACACACCAGAAAACAATATCGAAATTAGCGATTTTAATTTCAGAATTAATTGTCACAACTTAAAAAAACAAATAAATT
>JANOXZ010000088.1:0-4064 GCA_031418695.1 Synechococcales cyanobacterium VAR_35_metabat_10 | reverse complement strand
CTGCGCTGTGCCCAGGAAGTCTGACGATATTCTTGAAAAGCTCGATCGGCCTCCAAAATCCTATCTTGTAGGACATCATCAGTGAGAGCGGAAAAAATTTTCAGTTGTTGACCCGTTGCGGGATTAGTGCTGGCAATACTCATGAGTACAAATTACCGATTAGAGACGACCTTGCTGTTCTACTTCGATCGTGTCAAACTTTGGCACTGTAACACTCAAATACCCGAGAAATATGATGAAAATTTACATTCTAATCTAAAATTTCGATGGCGCATTAAAAAATCCAGCTTGCCCAATATGGCAGATATCATTTCCAAACCACATTCACAGAAAGACATGAAATCAATCCTCACGCTCGGATTCATCGGCTCTATGCTGATGAATTGCTTAGATCTCAGTATGGTATCCGCCCAAACTTTTGAAAAACTACCAACATTCAAGCTATAATTTCCTGAATCGTTATAAATAGGTACAAGAAAAGCAATAGCAATAATATAGCTATTGCTTTAATTTACTTCATGAAGAAAATAAATCTTACTGACGAGCTTTCACCTTAGCTTTCTGCTCTGGAGTGAGAACTGCGAGCACCTGCTGGTCATTGGACTGTTGAATGGCTTTGATTTTGGCCTGTTGCGAGGCTGTCAACTTGACGTTTGACAATTTTTCGCCACCATCAAGCCTTTGAACTTGTGCAGGGGTAAGAACACCCTTGATTTGGGTAACACTTGATGAGACTATTTTCTCTATTTTTTCTTTCTGAGCAGGCGTGATATTAAGCTCATTTGGGGTATTTGCTGCGGGTTTCTGCGCTGAAGGATTCTCAGCTATTTGTACCTGACGATTATTATCGATGCCAGCAGCGAATGTTGGTGCAGCAGAGATAATCAGAAGTAAGGGTAGTAATGTAGCTAGTTTATTGACCATGATGAAACCTCAATGGTTTGAATGTGGGCTTGGTTTACATGTTGTTATTGCATTTGTATTATGCAAATTTCTAGGATAAGCTTTGTCAGGAAAATCGGGTTTTGGGGAAAACCGCTTCTCGCCATTCTACTCGATCATCACAGATTTAGCCACTTATGAGGTCGATTGACATCTAATCCGCGCATAGCGTCAATGTGGCAAGATACGGAGTATGGGTATAACTACCGAAAATACTGTTGGTTAGTCTCAGCATATTGTAAATATCAGAGAAGCAATGGTTATGTTAATTACCATTGCTCCAGAATTCAAATAAATTCAAATAAACAACTACTCAACCGTCACCGATTTCGCTAGATTACGAGGCTGATCGACATCTAAGCCACGCATTGCAGCAATGTGGTAAGACATCAACTGCATCGGAATTACTGTTAATACTGGTGATAACAGTTCATCCACATGAGGTATTGGTAATACCTTATCGAAGATTTCCGCAGCATCTTTGTCTTCCGCAGAAACTACACCATAGAGATGCGAATCACGAGCTTTGGCTTCTTGGGCATTAGAAATTGCTTTTTCGTAGACAGTACCAGGAACAGCTACTGCAACTACTGGAACCTTGGAATCGAGCAGCGCGATCGGGCCATGTTTCATTTCACCAGAAGGATAGCCTTCAGCGTGAATATAGCTAATCTCTTTGAGCTTCAGAGCACCTTCCAGAGCGATCGGGAAATTAATGCCTCTACCTAAAAAGATCACATCCTGAGTATCTAAGAAACTATGAGAAAGTTCTTCAATGTATTTTTCCTGAGATTCCAAAATAATCTCAATCTGGGAAGGTAACTTCTTCAGACCATCGATCAACTCCTGCATCCGTTGATTAGTGATAGTTTTGCGCCGATAGGCCATCTCTAATGACAAGAAATAGAAGGCCATCAACTGACCCATAAAAGTCTTAGTTGCTGCTACCCCAATTTCCATTCCGGCATGGGTATCAATCACTGTGCCGACTAAACGGGCGATCGCGCTATCGGTACGGTTAGTTACCGCCATTACCCGCGCCTGCTTAGCTGAAGGCTGATCTTTGCGGCGGAATATCTCAATCTCTAGTGCAGCTAAGGTATCTGCGGTTTCACCCGATTGAGTGATGCCGATTGTCAGAGTATTGGCCATTACTGGTGGTGGAGCATAGCGGAACTCCGAGGCATATTGGACGAAGGTAGGAATCTGTGCCAAATTCTCTAACAGATATCGACCTACCATGCCAGCGTGCAAACTAGTACCACAAGCCACTATTTGGATGTGCTCCAAATTTTCGTAAATTGCTTCTGGCAAATCTAGCTTGATTGGAGATTTATTGCTGTCTACAGTCCAATCGGAATCTAAATAAGTTTCTAAGCAAGTCCGCACCACTGCTGGTTGCTCATAGATTTCCTTGGCCATAAAATGCTTGAAGCCTTGCTTTTCTACCGCGATCGGGTTCCAATTTAATGTGCGAGGAGTCTTTTTAACTGGGTCGCCCTTAAAGTTATAGACCTGATAGCCCTCGGTAGTTAGCCGCGCAATTTCTTCATTTTCGAGCTGCACCACAGTCTGGGTATACTGCACCAATGCAGGTGTATCGGAAGCACAGAAAAATTCACCATCGCCAATCCCTAATACCAAAGGGGCTTGCTGTCTGGCCACAATCAGCTCATCGGGGTAATCTGCCGAAAGGACTGCGATCGCGAAGGCTCCTTCTAGTTGATGGACGGCTTTTTGGACAGCATCCAAGAGAGTCGCGGCACCTTGCTTGAAGCATTCTGCCAATAGATGAGGAATAACTTCGGTATCAGTATCTGAGCGGAACTCATGTCCCTTCGCTTTGAGACTCTCGCGCAGTTCACGGTAGTTTTCAATAATGCCATTTTGTACAACCGCAATCCGACGGGCGGTGTCGGTGTGGGGGTGAGCATTGTATTCTTCGGGTTTGCCGTGGGTTGCCCAGCGGGTGTGACCAATGCCGATCGAAGACGAATTGCTGTTGGTCTCTAGCTTTACCCGCAGGTTTTGCAACTTACCTTTAGCGCGAACACAATCGATTTTATCTTGATCGATGGTGGCAATTCCAGCGGAGTCATAGCCCCGATATTCTAGCTTTTCTAAGCCAGATACCAAAATAGCCTGGGCTTGCTTCGTTCCAATATAACCAACGATCCCACACATATAAAATCTCTCTGTCGTAAATGCAAGTTTTATCTTAGTATGCCTCCGACCAGCTTAAATCAATCAGAGGCTACCAAAATTCTTTTTTACCCTTTAGCCATGGCGCTGTTGATGCCATTGCCAAGCGTGGCGAATGATTTCAGCAAGTTGGGGATATTTGGGTTGCCAAGCTAAAACCTGTTGGGCTTTGGCGCTGCTGCCCAGCAAAATTGGGGGATCACCTGGTCGCCGATCGCCATACACCACTTTGATTTCTTTACCAGTGACAGTTCTGGCTGTTTCGATGACTTCTTTCACTGAAAAACCACTGCCGTTGCCCAAGTTAAAGACCTGACTATCGCCGCCTTCGATCAGGTAACGCAGCCCTAACACATGAGCATCAGCGAGGTCGCTAACGTGGATATAGTCGCGGATGCAGGTGCCATCGGGGGTTTCATAGTCGGTGCCGTACACAGAAATGCTCTCCCTTTTACCTAGGGCAGCAAAGAGAATTAACGGAATTAAATGGGTTTCTGGCTCATGATCTTCACCCAAACTGCCTTGGGGTTCGGCTCCGGCGGCATTGAAGTAACGGAAGCGGACAGATTTAAAGTTATATGCTTGATCAAAGTCCATCAAAATCTGTTCTACCATCAGCTTGCTGCTGGCATAGGGACTAATTGGAGCAAAGGGATGGTCTTCTACCAAAGGAGTATATTGAGGCACACCGTAGACCGCACAGGTGGAGGAGAAGACGAACTTATCGATCTTAGCTGTCCGCATTGCTTCCAACAGAGTCAGAGTCCCGACGACATTGTTGCGATAATAAATAGCCGGGTCGTTTACTGATTCACCGACGGCAATGTAAGCGGCGAAGTGCATAACGGCGGTGATTTGATGTTCACTAAACAGTCGATCGAGTAATGGCCGATCGAGGGTGCTACCGATAATAACTTTTA
>JANOXZ010000087.1:0-2071 GCA_031418695.1 Synechococcales cyanobacterium VAR_35_metabat_10 | reverse complement strand
TGCAAGCGTTGGGCCGTCCCCAAGACATGTTCTCGGATAAGGCGATTCAATTACAGCCAGTGTTTGCTCAATGGGTACAAGGTTTGCACACAGCGGCTGCGGGTAACACTGCACCTAACGCGCTGCAAACTGCCAGCTTAGCTTTCGGGGGCGAAACCCTCGCGGTTGGCGGCAAGGTAGCAATGATGCCGATTGCCTTAGGCACTGCGGACTTCATGGTTCACCACATTCATGCTTTCACCATTCACGTTACTGTCCTCATCCTGTTAAAAGGCGTGCTGTTTGCTCGTAGCTCTCGGTTAGTACCCGATAAAGCTAACTTGGGCTTCCGCTTCCCTTGCGACGGTCCAGGTCGGGGCGGCACCTGCCAGGTTTCTGGTTGGGATCATGTCTTCCTAGGCTTGTTCTGGATGTACAACTCCATCTCGGTCGTAATTTTCCACTTTAGTTGGAAGATGCAGTCCGATGTTTGGGGCACAGTCGCTCCAGATGGCACGGTTTCCCACATTACTGGCGGCAACTTTGCTACCGGTGCTACCACCATTAATGGTTGGCTGCGGGACTTCCTCTGGGCACAGGCTTCTCAGGTAATCAACTCCTACGGTTCGGCGCTGTCGGCTTACGGTTTGATCTTCTTGGGCGCTCACTTCATCTGGGCCTTCAGCCTGATGTTCTTGTTCAGTGGTCGCGGTTACTGGCAAGAGCTGATCGAATCTATTGTTTGGGCACACAATAAACTGCGCGTTGCCCCAGCAATTCAACCTCGCGCCTTGAGCATTATTCAAGGTCGGGCGGTTGGAGTGGCGCACTATCTCTTAGGTGGGATAGCCACAACCTGGGCATTCTTCCTGGCTCGATCGCTTTCGATCTAGGACAAGCAGCTAAACAGTGGCCGTTAGTCATGAAGATTTGGTCATGAAGATTCTGTTTTCTTTGGCATCTGCCACTGAATAGCCCGCAATTTTATTAGTCCATCTCCCTAAAAAGAGCATCGATTCATCACAGTGATAAAAAACTATGGCAACTAAATTTCCAAAATTTAGCCAAGACCTCGCACAAGATCCAACCACCCGGCGGATCTGGTATGGGATTGCCACAGCTCACGATTTTGAAAGCCACGATGGCATGACCGAAGAAAGTCTTTACCAAAAGATTTTTGCAACACACTTCGGCCACCTCGGCATCATCTTCCTCTGGGCTTCGGGTAACCTGTTCCATGTAGCTTGGCAAGGCAACTTCGAGCAATGGATTAAAGATCCTTTAAATGTTCGCCCGATCGCTCATGCGATTTGGGATCCTCACTTCGGTCAACCCGCCGTAGAAGCTTTCACTCAAGGTGGCGCTTCTAACCCCGTAAACATTGCCTACTCTGGTGTTTACCAGTGGTGGTACACGATCGGGATGCGCACTAATGCCGACCTCTATGCAGGCGCATTGGGCTTGATCTTGTTTGCTGCGGTCTTACTGTTTGCTGGTTGGTTACACCTACAACCTAAGTTCCGTCCAGCATTGTCTTGGTTCAAAAATGCTGAATCTCGCCTCAACCACCACTTGGCTGGTTTGTTCGGTGTCAGCTCTTTGGCTTGGACTGGTCACTTAGTTCACGTTGCAATTCCAGAATCTCGCGGCCAGCACGTTGGTTGGGATAACTTCCTTTCCACCATGCCTCACCCGGCTGGTTTAGCTCCATTCTTTAGTGGCAACTGGGGCGTTTACGCTGAAAACCCCGATACTGCTCAGCAGATGTTTGGCACAGCGCAAGGCTCTGGAACTGCCATCTTGACTTTCTTAGGTGGCTTCCATCCTCAGACTCAGTCTTTGTGGCTGACTGATATGGCGCACCACCATTTGGCAATCGCGGTGATTTTCATCGTGGCTGGCCACATGTACCGTACCAACTTTGGTATTGGTCACAGCATCAAAGAAATCTTAAATGCTCACAAACCCCCTGCTGGTGGTTTAGGTGAAGGTCACAAAGGTCTTTATGACACTGTGAACAACTCCTTGCACTTCCAATTAGGCTTGGCTTTGGCTTCACTGGGTGTAGTAACTTCTTTGGTTGCTCAACACA
>JANOXZ010000086.1:0-2546 GCA_031418695.1 Synechococcales cyanobacterium VAR_35_metabat_10 | reverse complement strand
GCCACGGGTGAACAAAGGATTGCCAACCCAGACTTCTGGAATATTCTTGATTACAGATTTAGCTGCGATCGCCGAATTTGCCAGCGAATCGATCAAGTCATCAATACTACTAGTGCCTGACCAATACCTAGAATCAGCTACCAACATCGGTATTAAAACTCAAAGCTATTTTCTTAGCGAACACTCCGATGGAGCAGGCACTACTCAACTTATTCACAATATTCGTCCGCAGCATGTGCTGTTCGTTAATGGATCTCCCACTTACTTGGCAGATCTGACCGGATTAGAAGAACTGCATAGTCGCTATCAATTACATTTACCGTCAGCAGGCAGTTTGGTGGAATTACCGATCGGTGATACCTTCTTACATGCCCCACCACCCACCGAATCTACTTATGAAGGTGAGTTAGCGGCGGGCAGCCAATTTATTCATGTTTCTCTCCCAGCTACTGTTGCCGATGATCCACGCTGGCAGCACTTTGCCGATACGGGTTTGGTAGAAGCTCGCTGGCAGGGTGAAGAACTAATTTTACGAGGTGTTTCGGCACGTCAATTGCTAAATTACCCCGAAAAGGTTGCTGAAGATCTGCGCTGCTGTGGCAACTGTCGATATTTACGTGGCCAACGCTGTCTTAATGAAGAATCGCCGCTACATGGGTTTAAAGTGACAGCTACTGGAGTATGCCGATCGTTTGGGGTTAACTTTCGCTAAAAAAGTAAGTTGCATCTCCCAGACATATTGATTAGACATATCAGTGAATTTCGTTTCAAGCCAAGTTGAACTTAATTAGCCTATCATGGTTGTAGATCCAAATTAATTGGAGAAGAAAATGACTAAATACTTTAAACCACAAAGTATTCTCATACCACTAATAATTTGTTTGAGTAGCTGCAATCGTCCTAATCCTACAAAAAAAGATGTGCTAAGAGTTTGGGCGCATTCAGGGCAGGCTGCCGAGAGTCAAGTTCTAAAGCAGCAAATCAAGCGTTTTAATGATTCGCAGAACATTACCAAAGTTGAATTAACTCTTTTGCCGGAAGGTTCTTATAATGCCCAAATTCAATCAGCCGCTCTCTCTAAAGATTTACCCGATATCTTAGAATTTGATGGGCCATTTGTTTATAACTACGTTTGGCAACAAAATCTTGTACCTCTAGATGAGCTGATTTCACCAGCAGTACGCCAAGATTTATTGCCTTCTATTCTCCAGCAAGGTACTTACAACGGACATTTATACTCGATCGGTACTTTCGATTCTGGTTTGGGGCTATATGGTCGGCGTAGTCAACTACAAGCTGCTGGGGTCAGAATTCCTCAGGGCAATAAAGATGCCTGGACTGTCTCAGAATTTAATCAGGCATTGGCTGCTTTAGCCCTGCGTGATCCCGATCGACAAGTGCTAGATTTAAAGCTAAATTATCGAGGAGAATGGGCAACCTACGGCTTCTCACCCATAATTCAGTCGGCTGGGGCTGATTTAATTCAGCGCAGTAACTATCAAACGGCGGCAGGAAGTCTGAACAGTCCGGCTGCTGTCACCGCTCTGCAAGAATTCCAAAGCTGGATTCAAAAAGGCTATGTAGATCCCAACATTGATGACGCGGCCTTTACCAGTGGCCGTGTGCCACTTTCTTGGGTGGGTCACTGGGTCTACAAAGACTATGCCGCAGCCGTTGGTAAAGATTTGGTGGTACTACCTTTACCTAACTTTGGTAAAGGTTCTAAAACTGCCCAAGGCTCATGGAATTGGGGGATTACTACCAATTGTCATCATCAGGAATGTCAAAAATCGGCCATGAAGTTTTTGGAATTTTTACTTCAACCACAGGAGGTTTTAGCAATGGCTAATGTTAACGGTGCCGTACCTGGGACAAAACAAGCGATCGCCAAATCTCAGCTCTATGCCCCTAATGGCCCTTTGCATCTTTTTGCTGCCCAATTACTGGCTGGTAACACAGTACCACGTCCCCAAACTCCGGCGTACCCTGTAATCACTTCAGCATTTCAGGAAACATTTGCCAATATTCGCAATGGCCAACCAGTAAAAAAAGCTTTAGATAGAGCTACCACCACCATTAATTTAGATTTACAAGACAACCAAAGTTACCCCAATCTGAATTCGGAGAAAAATAAATGACCAATAATTCCCTGACTTCGCTACCTGTCAAAATCAAACCAAATCGAATTGACAACTGGACAGCTTTGCTCATGGTTGCCCCCGCCTTGCTAGGACTACTAATGTTCGTCGCACTACCGTTTCTTTTGGCCGTAATTATTTCTTTCACCAATTTGCGTCTTGGCTCACCATTACCTCTACAATTTTTAGGACTCGAACAGTATCGTCGTGTTTTGTCAGATCCAAGTTTTCGTCAGGCATTACTCAACAATGGTTTGTTTGCGCTGGTAATGGTGCCAATCCAAACGGCATTAGCACTAGGGCTTGCGCTCCTTTTAAACCGACCATTGCCCGGTATCACGATATTTCGCACCATCTTTTTCATGCCAGTGGTTTTCCCTATGGCTTTAGTAGCCATTATCTGGACAA
>JANOXZ010000085.1:0-20258 GCA_031418695.1 Synechococcales cyanobacterium VAR_35_metabat_10 | reverse complement strand
ATAATTAATAATTAATACTCTTTATATTACACCCTTAACATTAAGCATCTACAAGTTTGTGGCCAGATAATCA
Source organism: Synechococcales cyanobacterium VAR_35_metabat_10 (assembly GCA_031418695.1). GTDB lineage: Bacteria > Cyanobacteriota > Cyanobacteriia > Cyanobacteriales > Chamaesiphonaceae > JAAFHZ01. Next base: position 20,185 of record JANOXZ010000085.1, on the reverse strand, counting down.
TGAAAGGATCTACCGATCGAGATAAAAAGAAGTTACTTTTAGTAGACGATGACCCCAACCTAGTCTTGCTAGTAAAAGACTATCTAGAGTTTCGGGGTTATGAGGTATTGGCAGCCAACAATGGCCGGGAAGCCTTAGAAGTGCTGGATAAAGATATTCCAGACATGATTATTTGTGACGTGATGATGCCAGAAGTAGATGGCTACGGCTTTGTGGCTGATCTGCGCAAGCGCCAAGATATTGGCTGGATTCCGGTGTTATTCTTGTCTGCCAAGGGGCAAAGCCAAGATCGGATCAAGGGTTTAAACCTAGGTGCCGATGTTTACATGGTCAAACCCTTTGAGCCAGAAGAACTTGTAGCACAGGTGGAATCTTCTTTAAATCAGTCAGGCCGCATTCGTCAACACGCCGATACCGGGGCACCTAGCGAAACTTTAATTCAGGTAAACCCTTCAGTGGAACTCACTCCTACCGAACTCAAAGTAGTCCAATTAGTGGCCAAGGGCTTAGCTAATAAAGACATCGCCCAGCACATGAAGCTCAGTCAACGCACCGTAGAAAGTCATGTTTCTAACATGCTGGGTAAAACTGGTTTGAATAATCGCACCGAGCTAGCACGGTGGGCGATCGAAAGCCGCATGGCGTAGATTTCTGACACAAACTTTTAATTTAAAAATAGAGAGCTAAACTTCGGCCAATTAGCTCTCTATTTATTTGAATTAAGTTGGCGATAATCGGACATAAAGATGTGCGATTAAAATTGTGACCTATAACCTACGTATTACAGATTTGCCGATCGATGAGCGCCCCCGGGAAAGGCTATTAGCTAATGGAGCCAACCATTTGAGCACTGCCGAACTGATTGCTATTTTGCTGGGCACGGGTCAAGGCCCCGGTAAATTATCGGCGGTGGGATTAGGGCAATATATGTTGAAACATTTAGGCGAATCGCAGCGAGATCCTTTGGTACGGTTGCGGGAAGTGAGTGCCGCAGAGTTAATCGAAATTCCGGGAGTTGGTCCGGCCAAGGCCACGGCGATTTTGGCAGCGATCGAACTAGGCAAAAGAACTTTTCAAATTAAGCCCGATGAACGATCGATCATCGATAGTCCCGGTGCAGCAGCAGCGGCACTCAGCCATGAACTGATGTGGATGAGCCAAGAAAAATTTGCCGTGTTGTTACTCGATGTAAAAAACCGCTTACTGGGCACCCACATTATTACCGTGGGCACAGCTACCGAGACTTTGGCACCACCCCGCGAGATTTTCCGAGAAGTTTTACGACAAGGTGCTACAAGAGTAATAGTTGCACATAACCATCCTTCTGGCAGCCTAGATCCCAGCAGCGAAGATTTACGTTTGACTGAGCAATTATTGGCTGGGGCAAAACTACTAAATGTGCCTTTGTTAGACCATTTAATCTTAGGAAATGGTGATTGGGCGAGCCTGCGACAAACGACTGAACTATGGTCAACATCCTGTGATGTTTTGTAGTAGAATTGGCGGAATAGTGACGAAGATTACGATGCAACTGTGATTTAAATCATAAAAAGATCTATTCTGTTACAAAGTATCGAAGTTTTCAGGTGGTAAGAACATGGCTGTTAGTGGTCACTTATGCCCTCGATGTGGTTCTCCAGATGTATATCGATCACGCCGACGCAAAATAGAGTATTTGTTTTCATTAGCTGGTTTTTATCCCTTCTATTGTGAAGAGCTAACTTGTAAAAAGCGTTTCTACCGCCGAACTCGGCGATTTGCCAAGCCGGTGCCTTCTCCTTGGAAAACTGAGTAGCAATGTCTGATACAACTTCAAAGCCTGCTTGCTAGACAGCAAGCAGGCTTTGTTAATCAACTATTTTTTGTCAGAGGGGTTATCAATACGCTGTTTGATATCTTGTAGTGTCTGTAGCACTAGACGTTTAGCCTGAAGCTGCCATCCCCATTTTTGTAACACGATCGCCCCAGCCAAACCTCCAGCAGTAGCGAGGTAATCGAGGGGTTGATTGGCAGCAATTCCAAACAGCAGTCCCAATCCGGCAATACCCCAGAAGGGCAAGGAAACCGCCTGCCGCTGATCTTCGACAATTTTGGCGATGCCGCCAGAGGGTAGCTCGGCTTCGAGTTGGGTTCTGATTTCGTCTTGTTCGCGACGAGACACCGAAAGGCCAAATTTTTGCCGCAGTTTTTCAATTTTGCGGGCATCACTGCTGTATTCGGTGAGCTGATCTTCTGCCAGCAAAATTAAACGCTCGTACTGTCCCACTCGATCGACTCCAAATATTCTGCACTATCCTTAAGATTAGCAAGATTATTCGTCTCGTGGGGATCGATCATGTCATTGCCACCTTTTTGGATTAGGATTCTTGGCCTGGGGGTAATTATTGTCCTCAGCATTTGGCTGGTGAACTCCATTTATAGCCTGTATGTGGCAATCCAGATTCCCTGGCTGGCCAATATTGTATTGGGCGGCTTTGTGGTGCTAATTTTGGGGGCGATCGGCCTGTTGCTATATTACGGTTCAGCGTTCTCCAAGCGTCCACCCAAAAAGCCTAAAGTTAAAGCCCCAGTTCCTAAAGATGCCAAGGATGCGGCGGAGCTGAATTTGGCGACGGCTCAACAGCAGGTAGTGCAAATTCAAGATGAGGTAGCCCGCCAAGCTCTGTTAGAAGAATCCCAGCAGATTGCCGAGAACTTGGAGCGCGGGGCGATTCGGGTGATTGTGTTTGGTACTGGTTCGGTGGGCAAGACTTCGCTGATTGCGGCGATGGCTGGTCAGGTCGGTGGTAAGTTTGGGGTAGCTTCGACTAACACTATGACTGATGAAGTTGCAGGCAAAGTGGGTGCAGCCATGGGGACTACCGATCGACCAGTGGAGTATCCGGTCGATTTGCGCGGGCTAAATCGGCAGATCTTATTAGTGGATACCCCAGGAATTTTGGAAGCGGGGTTAGCGGGCACCGATCGAGGTCGAATTGCTCTAGAAGAAGCGGCAGCGGCAGCGATGGTGGTGTTTGTGGTAGATAATGACCTGCGCCAGTCGGAGCTGGAGCCGTTGCAGGCGATCGCATCTGTAGGTAAGCAGTCTTTGCTGGTGTTGAATAAGGCCGATTTGTTTACGGAGGCCGATCGAGATTTGGTTTTAAATCAGCTTCGATCGCGGGTGGCTGGACTAATTGAACCAGAGAACGTGGTGGCGATCTCGGCTTCACCGCGTCCTTTGACCTTAGAAGATGGCAAGTTACACCAGCTACCCGCAAATATAAATCCATTTTTAGATCGCTTTGCCCAGATTTTGTTTGTCAGTGGCGAAGCAATGGTGGCAGCGAATATTTTGCAGCGATCGCAGCAGCTTAGCAGTGCCGCGAAATTGTTGATTGATCAGGAGCGTCGCAAACAGGCGTTGCAGATTGTGACTAAGTATCAGTGGATGAGTGCGGGGGCGATCGCGATTAATCCTTTACCAGTCGTAGATCTGATTGCCACGGCGGCGATTAATAGTCAGATGATTATTGATATTGGCAAGGTCTATGGCTGTCAGCTAGATAAATCCAATGCGAAGGAGCTGGCCTTGTCGTTGGGTAAGACTGTGGGGGGTTTAGGGATTTTGCGGGGTTCGATCGAGCTACTTTCTAATGCCTTGAAGCTGACGATCGCGACTTATGTAGTAGGTAAAGCAATTCAGGGAGTAACCGGAGCTTATTTGACTCGCATTGCGGGTCTGAGTTTTATTGAATATTTCCGCAGTAGTCAAGACTGGGGTGATGGAGGCATGGATGAGATTGTTCAAGAGCAGTTTAAGCTAGTGCAGAAAGACGATTTTGTGAAGGGGTTTTTACAGGAGGCAATGACTCGGGTAGTGATGCCTTTAAGATCAAAGGAGAAGGATCAAGCCAAATAATAACAAAGCCCCCACTTAGACAAACTAAGTGAGGGCTTTGAAAATAAGATACGCAATACTACATATTGCCGCGTACAGCCGCAAGTACAAAAATTACCACTGGTCCGGCGACCATGATCAAGCCTACCATCGAGAGCTGGGCAACCACTTCCCAGTTAATTGCGCCCACTGCGCCGGTAATCATGTCCATAGTTTCTCCGAGATATTAATTTAGAATATTTTTATAGATCCTGCCATATCATCGTACCTATCAGCAAGCTGCTAAGCTGAGTCTTTGTTACAAACCTTTACAAAAGTTTAATTTATGAATAAGTGGAAATGCGTAAGTGGCTGTGGTGCTTGCTGTAACCTCGATCCAGAGAGTCGCCCGGACTTGGATGCCTATCTTAACCCCGATCAGCTAGCGATATACATGAGTATGGTGGGAGAAGATGGCTGGTGTGTGAATTTTAATAAGACCGATCGAGATTGCAATATTTACGCCGATCGACCAGATTTTTGTCGGGTACAAGCTGACACCTTTCAGGCAATGTTTGGCATTGAGCCTGAAGATCTAGATGACTTTGCGATCGATTGCTGTCATCAGCAAATTGAAGATGTCTATGGCGATCGCAGTTTAGAGTTGCTGAAGTTCGATCGGGAAGTTGGCATTGTTGTCTAAAACTATAATTTATCGGATTGATTGACTATGATTTCTCACTAGCAATAATCACAGTTTAGACAGATCCATTGTAGGGTGGGCACTGCCCACGGACTAGATTCCAGCTTGATATTGACGATATTGAGATCGCTGAAATCTCTAGAGGGTTCAATTTAAATGTAGGGTGGGCAGTGCCCACCCTACATTTAAATCTATGGGTTTTAGGCGCTTTCTTCGAGATTTTGTTCGGGCATGATTAGGCTTAATTCAGCCGTGGGAGCCATGAGTTGTAAGAATCGATCGGCAGTAGCATTGTTTCGACCCAAGAAGAAGCTCTCCCAGTTGGCCGCAGTGGGCGAGACATGGGAATCCACTTTACAGGCATAGGACTTCATCGAAGTACCAGCGAGTTCGCGTTTTACTGAAAACTGAAACACACAGAGACTAGTGAACATCGAATTCTTGGGTCGTGCTGGAATTTGGTTGGCTTGGGCGTGGAATCGAGTGATTTCGTTTACCAACTGTTGCCAGTGACTACTAAAGCTAGCTTGGTTGGCACCTTTAGCCAAATAGCCCAAGGAGAGTTCGTGGAGTGGTTCATTGTTTTCATCTAAAAGTAATACTTCGTAATATTGACCTAGGCCATACTTTTCCCGTTCATTGTGGGCTTGGCGCGAATAAGCACCGCTGACAATCATCCGTTTTTCTTGAACAGAGGCTTGCCGATCGAAAGCAAATATTGGCGATCTTTGGACTACCAGCATCCGAGGATTTTTCAGCAACAGACCTTTTTCTTGGCCACCGCTGTTGTACTGGTATGTCACCAAATCTTTGACCTTAAAAGAATGCCAGCCAGCTTTTTCCATCTCGGCTTCGGTGATGAAATAGCCGCAGTCGATATCACCTTTTTCACCGCGTAGGGCTTGAATGCGAGGCAGACGGGCTTGTGGATCGGTATATTCTGGGCTGGCAAAGCGATCTAGAGTTATGGGAGTTTGGGTTGGGACAGTTTGCAGGGTGGTCATTGTAATATTCCTTGGGTTGCTGAGTGAAGTATGAAACTGAATCAAGTACAGAGCAAAACCCTCATCAGAGTAGTTCGTTAGTGCTTAATTTCATCCATGGTTAAAGAGTACTATAGTACAAAGAGATTGACAAGGGGTTTAGCAAAAGTTTTTTTGTAATCTATGAAATCTTTGTATAACAAGTGCTACAAGTGGTTTAGCTTTCCTGATCGCAAGTGATATCGATCACCTATAATTGGTTGGTCATTTGTCTGCTTATTTATGCCAGCTATCCCTCATTGCCAGCAACTGCCTAATGGGATCACCCTGATTGTTACACCGAGTAATACAACAGATATCGTCGCCGGTCGGATTTTCATTAAAGCGGGCAGCTATTTTGACCCTGTTGATCAATCGGGCACCAGCAATTTAGCAGCCACTTTGCTGACCAAAGGTACTACAGAGCTTTCGGCCATGGAGATTGCCAGCCGCATCGAGTCGGTGGGTGCCGGAGTCAGTGCAGAGGCCAACAATGACCATATCGAGGTCAGCTTTAAGAGTGTCACCGCCGACTTTGCCGAGATTCTGCGATTGGTAGGGGAAATCATTCGGAACCCAGCTTTTCCAACGGAGCAGGTGGCATTAGAAAAAAAATTGGTGGTTGAGCGGATTCGCTCTCAATCGGAGCGACCATTGACCTTAGCCTTTCAACAACTCCGAGAAAGCATTTACCACGGTCATCCTTATGCCCGTCCTTTATTGGGATTGAGCAGTAATGTGATGAGCATTAACCGCCAAGAATTGGTGGATTTTCATCAGAATTACTTTCGGCCAGACCTAGTAACCATTAGTATTGCCGGTAACGTTGATTTGACTGTGGTAGAGCAGCTAGTAGATGAAGTCTTTATCGATTGGTTTTTGCCAGCATCTCCGGCACCAGCGATCACGCCTCATTTGATCGAAGCTCCAGCCCAACGGCAAACTTTGGCCAAAGAAACTAAACAGTCGATCGTGATGCTTGGGCACCTAAGCGTTGCGGCTACTGACCCGGATTATTTTGCGCTGCGGGCGATCGATTCCTATTTGGGCAGCGGTTTATCTAGTCGGCTGTTTGTGGAGCTGCGAGAAAAGCGCGGTTTGGCCTACGAGGTAGCCAGTGTGTTTTCCACTAAGGTTGATCGATCGATCTTTGCAGTCTACATGGGCACCGCAAACGAAAAAGTCTCGATGGCGATCAATGGTTTACAAGGAGAAATGGCGCGGCTCTGTGTGGCCAAGTTAAGCGAAGAGGAATTAGCAGACACCAAAACCAAGCTGCTGGGTAAGTATGCCCTCAGTAAACAGACCAATGGTCAGTTGGCTTATATCTATGGTTGGTATGAGTCTTTGGGGCTAGGTTGGGACTTTGATCAGACTTTGAGTAAATCGATCAATGCTTTGACTACTGACAAAATTGAGGAAGTCGCGGTGAAGTATTTCGATCGGCCATATCATCTCTCGGTAGTCGGCGGTTAGGTGATTCCCACAAAAGGATTTCCAGACTGTCACACAGATGTCCAACTAGCAAAAGTTGCCGCCTGACCACAGGGTTGACCTTGAAGATCCGTAAGATTCCAAATGATGGCCCGATCAATCTCAAACCGTCGCCCACTACTAGAAATCCTAACACCGCGATAATTATCCACAAATCCTTGCCTTAGCACCTGAGACATCATCACTTCCCGTGCAGCCTGATTCACCGGTTCAGCAGTAGATCTAGAGGGAGTTTGGGTAAACTTTGTCCAATCCATTTCCCACAGATCTAAGGCCACTTGGTTGCCATAATTCAGCACTGGGTCGCTTTGAGTACCATGAGATACCACCACAAAGGGCGCAGCGTAAAGCAATTGAGATTTTTCTAACCAAGATCCAGAGCATTCTACTAGCTCTCTGCCCAGCAACTGGCGGTAACTAACTAACAAAATCTCTATCCAATCAATAATTTGCGGCTCTTGCCAAATTTCAGTCAAAAATTCAGTCCTGCTTTGTGATAGCGGCGATAGCGTTGCTTGCGCCTACGGCGATCGAAATCCAAACCAGTTAGAATACAATCAACGCAATTCCCAGCAGTCATGGTACAAGAAACAGCTCCCAGTAACAAACTTCAAAATATTATCGTAGCGATCGTCGCAGTATTATTAGCCGTAGCACTCTTTTTTGGTCAGCGCTTACAGCAGGGAAATAACTCCCTGGCCGCCCAAGCCCAAGCTGCTACCCCGATCGAAGCAGCCCTAGCCAGTGGTAGACCAACCTTGATGGAATTTTATGCCGATTGGTGCAGTAGCTGCAAAGCGATGGCTCCTAACTTGGCCAAAATCAAAAAAGACTACAGCGGCAAAGTGGAGTTTGCCATGCTGAACGTAGATAATACTAAATGGTTGCCAGAAATCGAAAAATACCGAGTCGATGGTATTCCGCACTTTATCTTTTTTAATCGCCAAGGACAAAGTCTGGGTGGAGTCATTGGCGAACAGCCCGAGAGCGTAATGCGCTCTACCTTAGATGAAATTGTGGCCGATCGCATCAAGCCAGACAATGCCAAAATCGAACAGCGCGAAGGTCAAACTTCTCCGATGACAGCGGAATCAGCAGCAGCGAAACCCACTGATCCTCGCAGTCATAGCAATCAATCTAAGCAGAGCTAGCCATTGTTAGAGTCTGAGCCAATGGCCAATTAGGCATCAGGCGACCCAGTAACGGCCAATCGTAGGCTATGGGTGGATGCATCGGTTGGTAATCTCGATCGGTAGGAGTACCGTGGTACTGCACAGCGTTAATTAACATGCAGGGTTCATCACTAAGATTAATCGCGGCATGGGGCACCATGGGGGGAATGGTCACTACCAATGGTTTATCTTCACTCAAAGTAATGTATTGATACTGTCGATCGAGCAACACCACTAGCACCATGCTGCCGCGCACTGCCATGAGCTGATCGGTTTGATGACGATGGACAAATAGGTCATCTATGCTATGGGGTGGAATTTGCACCAGCATGGTTTGATTGCTATTTTGGGGGGTATAGAACTCCACCATGCCGTTTTTGATGGAGTCTAGAGTACGAATTTTGATCGATTTCGTTAAAGCCATGACAGACACCTCAATGATGTTTATAGAATATTTTTGCCGTAATGATTATTAAGGATGCCGCCTGAGACTTAATCTAGAAATGGATTTCATGGGTAAAATGTGCTGATTAAAACACTAATCGGAGTTGTCTTGATCACTTACTGTTTCGATCTACAACTCCATAAGCATCATTCTAAGCAATTTTGAATGCAACAAATTGTTACAAACACCACCAAGACGGCTCAACCTGTAGGCAGGCCAAATGAATTTCTTTTTGGAGCACCGTGGTGAATTAGCAGCATTAACTGCTGCGGTCATTTGGGCGGTTTCTTCGATGCTCTATGGCCAAATTGGTAAGCAGGTAACTCCCTTGACTCTAAATTTGACCAAGGGTCTATTGGCGATCGGCTATTTGATCATTACCATGTTGTTGACTGGTGAGCGGTTAATGATTGCACCGAATCAATGGTGGCCATTATTGCTCAGTGGACTGATTGGCATTGCCTGGGGTGACACCTTCTTTTTTATGGCGTTGAACTCGATCGGTGCCCGGTTAACCCTGCTGATCAATATTTTGTCGCCAGTCATTACGGCATTGATGGCCAGTCTATATTTGGGTGAACAGTTGGCATTGGTGAACTATCTGGGGATTGCCTTGGCGGTTGCCGGAGTAGCCGGGGTAATCTTTGATCGAACTCAATCAGATAAATCACCCAAAAACTACTGGCAAGGGGTGTTATGGGCTGTTTTGTCTTCTTTGTCCAACTCGATCGCTTCGATTTTTTCTCGGCAAGCCATGCTAGCCGGAGATCTGAGTCCGACGGTGACGACTTTGGTGCGTTTGTTAGCAGGGGCAGCGGGAATTTTGGTACTGATGCTGTGGCCGCTAATACTAAAATCTGGGTCTAGCAAAGTATCATCCTGGCGATCACTAGATCGCAAAATGTGGCTGAGATTAGCTTTAGTAGCTTTCTTTAGTACCTATTTGGGGATTAGTTTGCAACAGGCTGCGCTGAAATACACTGCTGCCGGGATTGCCCAAACTGTTGGTTCCACTAGCCCTTTATTTGTATTGTTCTATGACTGGTGGCAGGGAGCCAAGATTAGCTGGCGATCGATTTTGTGGGCAATGGTGGCGATCGGGGGCATGAGCCTATTGTTTCGTTAGGTTTCATTGCAAATCAGTAGTCAGAATCCCGAGCGGGGAACTTTTTTCGCTATGCTGATGGAAATAATTCAAATTTTGGCTCTAATCCAATAACCATCAGGTATTTTCAGAGGTTTTTATATGAATATGCAACGCCGATCGTTTTTGACTTACTTAGGGGTAGGCTGGGCTGCTAGCTGTTTTCCGCTGGTTTTATCAGCTTGTGATACGGGAGCCAAAAAGAATGAAGCGGATCCTAAAGTCGCCACAAATCCTGCTACTACCGAAACTAAGCCTGCGGCTCCAGGTACTGGTAACGTGGCTGCCGCTGGTGGTTTTACCGCAGTTGGCAGCGTCGCAGACCTAGATAAAAAAGGTTCTGTTGGTAATAAAAAAGTGGTAGTTGTCCGCGATCCAGCCGATAAATCCAAGGTTCTGGCTGTGAACCCCACCTGTACCCACAAAGGTTGTGAAGTGAAGTGGGAAGCTGCCGAAAAGAATTTTGAATGTCCTTGCCACGATGCGCATTTCGCCCCCGATGGCAAAGCAACTAAAGGCCCAACCAAGCAGTCGTTGGCGACTTATACCGCCAAGATCGAGGGAGACAAAGTAATGGTGAAGCTGGCTTAATAAGCGATCGAAACTCCCCAGAGGTGTCTTTTTACTTCGTGGGGAGCGCTGCTCATAGTAATTTCTCTACCCCAGCAGTAACAGTCAAAACCGGGCTTAATCTGAGTGTCGACATTGCCTAAGATCGAAACCCAGTGATTGGGATAAGAAAAACATGGCACTTTATAATCCAGCAAACCCTGATCAATCAAAGCCAAAGCTATGCCACCGCGATTGATCGCCTCTTGAGCAGCTTGCAGCACGGCAAACTCATTGCCTAGGGGCGTGTAGTAGTGTTTAACCTGTTGATAATTTAACAAATTCTTGATCCAGTTCGTAATATCCCAGGGAGCGGTGATTCCAGACATTTCTCGTAATATTCTAGGTGCGCGCGGATCTACCGGCACCGATAAAGCTGTTTGATCGCGCAAAGCAGCCAATACCATCCAGTCTACCGGTGGCATCCGTAAATTGCCCCCAGCCGATCGCAGTCGATGACTCACCACGATCGGCTGTTTAAAGCCCTCAAACCGGCCAGTTTCGTACAGACTGCGACAAAGATTGATATAGCGGGCGGGATGTTTGCGAATTAACTCAAACACCACTGCTGCTGGGCCACAAAAAGGTTGGCCACCTTGTTTAACCTGAATCGGGTCACTCAAACGAGCGATCGCCCCGGCTAAGATGTCGGTCTTATCTAAATAAGACCAAGCACTGGCATGAGACGACTGCAAAAACTGTTGAATCGATCGCTCCAGATCATCTTCCTGCATAATTAACTCCGCAGGGCTACTTGGAATTTTTCCACCAACACATCTCGCACTTTTTGGTGAACCGGGTCAATGTCACTATCTTTGAGGGTGCGATCGGCGCGATAGACCATCCGCATCGCTAAGCTGCGCTGACCTTCTGGGACATTTTGGCCGCGATATTCATCGAATAACCGCACCTCCGATAACAAGTCACCACCCACTTGGCGCACCGATTTTTCTAAATCCGCAAAAGAAACCGTGAGCGGGGCAAAGAAAGCCAAATCTCGATCGGAGGCAGGGTACACCGAGAAGTTTTGATACTTGGGAATCAACCGTTCATCGGCAGCTAAGTAATTTAGCATTACTTCTAGGTTGAGTTGGAAGGTGTAGACCTGACTAGGCAAATCCATTTCCTGCTGTAACTGGGGATGAATTTGGCCAAACACACCCAAACGTTCTCCCTGTAACCAGAGAGCAGCCGTGCGGCCAGGATGCAGTAGATGATTGCCGGGATCTGCTTGGTATTCCACCGTCATCCCCAAGCGCCGCCAAATATTATCTAGCAAGCCCTTGGCTTCGTACCAAGTGAGAGTTTCGGGTTTATCACTGGTTGTCCAGCGCTCTGCCCGAGCATCGCCGCCACAAATTCCGGCCAACACTTCGTTTTCAAACAGGCCACCAGAATCTTTTCCGAAGGCTTTACCAATTTCAAAGCCCCACAGTGCGCCATTGCCCTGCTCGTTGTTGTACTTAAAGCTTTGGATTAAGTGTGAGAGCAACTCCGATCGCAGGCTGGCATATTCGGTAAACATTGGGTTAGCAATATCTACCAACTGGCTAGCCGTCGATTTATCTAGGGCATAAGAGTAGTGCATTAACTCATTGAAGCCCAACGCCCGGAAATGTCCGCGAATCCCTCTAATTAACTCGGTATCTAAAGATAGATAACCGGCCACCGATTCGCTGGGCAAGGTGTCTTGGAATTTGTCATAACCATACAAACGTGCGACTTCCTCAATCAAATCAATTTCCCGCTCCAAATCACGGTAGCGATAAGTGGGCACGATCACAGCCCAGACAATGGGTTCTTCAGTAGAATCAGGACTGGTTTGGGTGAGTTTACAACCCAAAGCCGTGAGAGTGCGCTCTACATCTGCCGCTGTCACTTCTCCATCTTCCTCATCTTCGGCACCAATGGTCTGACCCAAAATTTGCTGCACTCTTTCGAGGCGTAGCTCGATCGATCGCGGTTGTCCCACCCAATCAGGACGACGATCTACTTTAGCCTGAGCAGTAACTGTGCCACCGCAGATTTCTACCAGCAGATTCAGCGCCCGCTGATTGGCGGTATCCAGTTCAGCCATATTCACACCGCGTTCATAGCGAGTAGAAGCCTCCGATCGCAGATTCTGAGCACGAGCAGACTTGCGCACGGCAACTGAGTCAAAAATAGCGGCCTCCAACAAAATGTTGGTGGTACCCTCATGTACCTCACTATCACCACCACCCATCACCCCGGCCAAGGCTACCGGTTGGCCACCGGCAGTAATCATTAAGTTCTGAGCCTGAAGTGTCCGCTCTTGATCATCTAAGGTGCGGAATTTCTGGCCAGCTTGAGCTAGTTCCACCCCAATCTGGTAACTGCCTAATCGATCGGCATCGAAAGTATGGAGAGGTTGACCCCATTCCAGTAATACATAATTGGTGATATCTACGACATTGTTGATTGATCGAATTCCAGCCGCTTGCAGCTTACGTTGCAGCCATTCTGGCGAGGATGCAACCCGCACGTTTTCGACCAAAGTAGCAAGGTAAGCTGGACAAATTTCGCCATCGGCAACCTTTACCGTAAGACTATGGGTTAAATTTTTATCCCCAGCAACGAGAGAAACAGGGTTAACTGTGGGTAAGTTAAGTACAGCGGTAGTTAAAGCAGCTACTTCTCGGGCGATCCCCACCATGCTTAAGGCATCGGCACGGTTCGCAGTGGAAGATAGATCTAAGATCACATCATCCAAACCGAGTAACGGCCCAACTGGCGCACCCAACTGGGGTGCATTGACAGCTCCCACTTCTGCAAAGATGTGAATACCCGCTGATTCTTTGGCCAGACCAACTTCCGCTAAGGAACAAATCATTCCTGACGAGTCTTCGCCGCGCAGTTTTGCTGGTTTGATCTTCAGGTCAATCACCGGCAAATAAGCACCAATCTTCGCCACTGGCACATAGATTCCTGCTCGGACATTGGCTGCACCGCACACAATCTGCACTGGTGGATTTCCATCACCCAGTTCTACAGAGCAAATGCTGAGCTTGTCGGCATTCGGATGGGGCGCTCGATCGAGCACCTGACCGACTACTACCCCTTCAGCCCACTGGCGGCGGTCTTCGATCGACTCTACTTCAAATCCGGCCATGGTCAGAACTTCTGCCAAAGCCGTTGGAGAGAGAGCAATCTCGACTAACTCGTTCAACCAATTCAGGGAAATATGCATATGAGGAAAAAATGGCCTTAAAAGTAACCGTAAATGTTCTAATGCGCCGCATGCTCTCCAGCGGCAACGACTGGTGTAATTATAGCTAAACTCGCCCTAGAGTTCAGATCTGTCTGAAATTATGCTTTCCTGGCTGGTTCATTGATACTTGTAACTCGCCCTAGTACTTTTGGTGCTAATGGTTATTAAGATATGATAGAGATCGCCCGCGCCAGCCAACACCATGACTTGGAATCAAGTCTGATTGTAAGAAAATGAGTTTTGACCGCTTCCTTGACCAGTTTTGACTGCTCCTTCAACCCCCAACCTGATTTGGTGATGCTCGATGAGCTATTGCGTAACCCCCGACTGTACTAAACCTAAAAATCTGCCCGATGCGTTCCTTTGCCAAGCCTGTGGTGCTCGGCTACTGGTGCGCAATCGCTATCGCGCCACCAAGTCTCTCGGCCAAGGTGGCTTTGGTGCCACCTTTGCTGCCATTGATATGTCTTTGCCCGGAGAACCGGTCTGTGTGCTGAAGCAATTGCGCCCCAGCAACAACCACGAAAAGTTCTTGAAAATGGCGCGCGAGCTGTTTGAACGGGAAGCTCGTACCTTGGGCAAGATTGGTAATCATCCCCAAGTGCCCCGTCTGCTAGATTATTTTGAAGAACGCCAGAGTTTTTACTTGGTGCAAGATTTTGTCAGTGGTCATACATTGCATCAAGAGGTACGGAAACAGGGACTATTTGACGAACAAAAGATCGAAAAATTCTTGGTAGAAATTTTACCAGTGATTCACTATGTTCACAGCAAAGAAGTAATTCACCGCGATATCAAGCCTGCCAATATTATTCGTCGTGACCAAGATGAAAAGCTAGTGCTGATCGACTTTGGCGCGGTTAAAAATGAAGTCAGCCAAATCGGTGATGCCGATCCCGGCAATGGAGCTAATACCCAGTTTGCAGTAGGCACTTCGGGCTATGCACCGCCTGAGCAATTGGCCATGCGTCCGACTTTTGCCAGCGATATTTATGCTTTAGGCGTTACCTGTATTTACCTGATGACTGGCAAGTCACCCAAAGATATTGAGCATCACGATAAAACTGGTGAAATGCTGTGGCAGCAATATGTGCAATTGTCTCCCTCGCTACTGTCGATTCTGGTCAAAATGCTAGAGCCTTCGGTTAAACACCGTTTTCAGTCGGCAGAACAAGTATTGCGCTCTTTAGAGCTAGCGGCTAAACCATTAGTTCAAGTAGGTGCGCCGCCATCTGCTGGCCGATCGGCTCCCCCACCACCGCCCAGTGATCCAAGAGCGTCGAATCCTCCGGCTCAGAAACTGGCTGATACGATCCGCAAGAGCCGAGAAAAGGCTGGCAATAGTGCAATGGATCTGAATGCGGCTAGTGAAATAGTCTATCGGAATCCGGCGGCTCAAAAACCTGCTGCTCCTACTCACATGGATGCCAGTACTTTAGTGAAGTCTTATCAGCGCGGTCAACGATCTTTTAACGATCTAACCATCAGCGGTCTAAATTTACCAAAGGTGCAACTGGTTAAATGTACTTGGGATAACTCAGATTGTAGTGGCTGTAATTTCCAGAATGCTACTTTAGGCGGTGGCAAGTTTAGTAAAACTAATTTTACTGAGACTACTTTGCGCGGTGCAGATCTAAGCCAAAGTCAGTTTGCTTCGGCCAATTTGCAATCAGCCGATTTGCGCGGCGCCAATTTGAGCAACTGCCAGTTTAGCAATACCAATTTGAAAGGTGCTAATCTCTGCGGTGCTAATTTAAAGGGTGCAAAAATTAGTGATGAGCAGCTCTCAATGGCCAAAACCAATTTTCTGACCATTTTTCCCAATGGTAAACGCGGCGGTTTTTGGTAGATTTAGTTCCTCCGGTCATTAAATAAAATTGCTAGAGACAAAGGACAAGGAACGCAAATGCAATAGAAATATTTACAGTTAGCTTCTGGCTATACTGTATTTTTTTTATAATTCACAATATTGCAATGCAACTATTTGCAGAATAGTTAGCAACAAACCATCAAATTGATCAATTACATTAGATCATCTGTAATCCTTGCGAAAATATGCTGGATACGGTGTTTTATTAGGCTACCTATATGACTAATGCAAATCAATGTCCATCAAATATTGGTGCGCTTTATGATATTATTTTGGGCGATAGTATACTGTTAATCATTCATCGGGCACTCAAGGTCATAGCAGCGCGTGAAAATTTTAGTTGTAGGTAGCGGCGGTAGAGAACATGCAATTGCATGGAAGCTGCTGCAATCCCCCAAAGTTACTCAAGTTTTGTGCGTTCCGGGCAATGGCGGTACCGCTAAGCTCGATCGATGCCAAAATCTCTCTTTTCGGATTGATGACTTTGCGGGTATCACCCGGCTGATCGAAACCAACGGTGTGCGGATGGTGGTGGTTGGGCCAGAAATGCCCTTGGCCCAAGGGATCGTAGACCACCTGCAAGAGAAACGCATTCCAGTTTTTGGACCAGTGCAAGCTGGAGCCAGAATAGAATCCAGCAAATCTTGGGCAAAAGAAATGATGCTGAAGGCCGGAGTGCCTACGGCAAAATCGGAGACTTTTAAAAACAGTGAAGCGGCCAAAGAATATGTGCGGGCACAGGGTGCGCCGATCGTGGTTAAAGCCGACGGTTTAGCTTCGGGCAAAGGAGTGGTAGTCGCCGAGACAGTTTTGGAAGCCGAAACCGCGATCGATCAGCTTTTTGCTCAGGGCTTTAACCTACTATTAATCGAAGAATTTTTAACCGGCGAAGAACTCTCGGTGTTAGCCATTACCGATGGCATTACGATTACTCCGCTGTTACCAGCCCAAGACCATAAACGAATTGGTGATGGAGATACCGGTGCCAATACTGGTGGTATGGGTGCTTACGCTCCAGCACCGATCGGCACTCCCGAGCTAATGGCCAAGGTACAAAAAGAAGTATTAGAGCCAATGATCAAAGCTTTCCAAGATGAGGGTATTGACTACCAGGGTATTCTTTACGCCGGATTGATGGTTTATCCTGATGGTAACTTTGGCGTATTGGAATTTAACTGTCGGTTTGGCGATCCCGAAACCCAGGCGATTTTGCCTTTGTTAGAAACATCCTTAGTAGACCTATTTACGGCCTGTATCGATCGCAAGTTGGCCAATATTATGCCCTTGGCCTGGTATCCAGCCGTGGCTACCTGTGTCGTCGTTTCGGCCCCAGGCTATCCCGGCAGTTATACTAAAGGCCAGCCAATTACTAGCGTGGCAGCACCGGTTAATAACACAATTATTTTCCAAGCAGGCACCCAGTTTACCCAGGGGCAGTTAGTGACAGATGGCGGTAGAGTGCTGGGTGTGACCGCTTTTGCTAGCACCTTTGCCGAATCGATTAGCTTGGCTTATCAGGCGATTGGTAGTGTGCATTTCGATGGCATGTATTTCCGCCGGGATATTGGCCAGCGGGCACTCAAGTAGCCATAAGTATTTACAATCTAGTTTTTCTGAAGCGGGTATACTGAAAAGAACGTTTTTCACAGCCGCTCTTAAAGTGCTCGATCGACCATGTTTGCAGCAATTCAACGTTTTTGGGAAGTAATTGCTAACTGGTGGACGGAGTTCACCCTGCAAACCAAACTGATGGCAGCGGCAACCTTAGTAGTGTCGCTGGTGGTTAGTGGCGTGACTTTTTGGGCAGTAAATACCATTCAAGTCGATGCCCGTATTAGTGATACCCGCTTTGGCCGGGATTTAGGCTTATTATTGGCGGCCAATGTTACTCCTCAGTTAGCCGATAATAATTTGACCGAATTTGCCCGCTTCGCTAATCGCTTTTATCAGAGCACTACCAGCCTGCGCTATATTCTCTACGCCGATGCCACTGGTACCATTCGGCTGGGGATTCCTTTTTCCGAATCAGAAGTGCAGAACTCCTTGATGATTGAGCGGCGGATTCAGCTCCCCGATAATTGGCAAGACAGCAACAATATTTTGACCCGCCAACACCGCACCCCCAGCGGAGTAGTCACTGATGTCTTTGTGCCGGTAGTGCATGAAGGCAAACCTTTGGGGGTCTTGGCTCTAGGCATCGAACCAAATCCTACCGTAGTAGCCTCTTCTGGTTTGACCCGCGATGTAACGATCGCCGTATTTGTGTCGATTTGGGTAATGGTGATTTTGGGAGCCGTGTTTAATGCCCTGCAAATTACCAAACCCATTAAAGAGCTGCTTTCGGGTGTGCAAAACATCGCCACTGGTAACTTTAAGCAGCGGATTAATCTGCCATTAGGCGGTGAACTGGGTGAATTGATTTACAGTTTTAATGAAATGGCCGAAAAACTGGAAATTTATGAAGAACAAAACGTCGAAGAATTAACTGCCGAAAAAGCCAAATTAGATACCCTGGTTTCGACCATTGCCGATGGTGCAGTGCTAATTGATAAAGAACTCTCGATCGTCTTAGCCAACCTTACCGCCTGTCGGTTCTTTGGTTGGGAGCAAGAAGTAGTGGGCGTAGAAATTCTCCAGGTGCTACCCAACCGAATTGCTGCGGAAATAGGGCGGCCTTTGAGCCAAATTATCAGTGGCGAAATCGAGAACGGAGAGTTTCGGATCTTTGCTGACAAACCCTCGAATCGTACCCTGCGGATTTTGCTGAATGCGGTAATGGGTCAGCGAGTGGTAATGACAGTGCAAGATATTACCCGGGAAGTAGAGCTAAACGAAGCCAAGAGCCAATTTATTAGCAATGTCTCTCACGAACTGCGCACGCCGTTGTTCAACATCAAGTCTTTTATCGAGACTCTCCATGAATATGGCGAAGAGCTGAGTATCGAAGAACGCAAGGAATTTTTAGATACCGCCAACCGGGAAACCGATCGATTAACCAGATTAGTCAACGACGTGCTGGATCTCTCCAAGCTGGAATCTTCTAAGGTTTATAACTTTGATGCTGTAGAACTGTCCCAGGCGATCGAACAAACCCTCAGAACTTATCAACTCAACGCCAAAGATAAAGGAATTGAGCTGCTGCAAGATATTGAGCCAGATTTACCGGCGGTAGTGGGCAATTACGATCTGTTGTTGCAGGTATTTGGTAACTTGGTGGGCAACTCCTTAAAGTTTGCCAACAGTGGCGATGCCGTGGCGATTCGTACCTATGTGGCACCAGATACCACTGGCATCGTGCGGATAGAAATCTCTGATACTGGCATCGGCATTGCCCCGGAAGATCAAAGTGCCATCTTTGACCGATTCTTCCGGGTGGAAAACCGGGTACATACCCTAGAGGGCACCGGACTGGGGCTATCGATCGTCCGCAATATTATCGACAAGCACCACAGCCAGATTCATCTGATCAGTGAAGATGGTGTGGGCACTACTTTCTGGTTCGATTTAGCTATTTATGATCCTCACATCAATCTCCTTCCTCTAGCCGCCTTGGAGCCGGTGCACCAAACCCTGTAGCTTGCTGCGCAATCCGGCATCAGCCGAAACTGCGGCTGTAATACGATTGAAACTATCCATTGACAAGCCATTTTTGGAAGCAATATTGCTAGCTCGATCACAGTGTTTCACAAAAATCCGCCGCGCATCAGCGGGTAAACCATCTAAATTACCGGGCTGATGACACATCAAACTCGGTACGTCACCAGACACTTTGCTTTTAATTGCTTGTAGTGCTTCTAAACGTAGTGGTTCAATTTCAATAATTGCCATGGCATATTTCCGCAATTCGCCATCACTGACTGCTTGATATAGAGCAATCCGAGAAGGTTGCTGAGGGAAGATTTCCGAGACCTGAATGGCTCTAGTCGGTGAAAAACTAAGTGCCGAATCAATTTTTCCGATGCTGGTAGCTGCCATCGATCGCTGGGTTCCAGCAACAACCGATACTACACATAACAACACAGAAACTTGTAACAAATGAGGGAGTTTCATGACTAAAAACAACTAACAAAAACAATAAAGTCAACCGATATTTTGTTTGAAGGTTATTGGAGCCGATAAGTTCCAGCGATCTTCAAAATTGCCCGTAAAAAATAGGGTATGGCTCAGAACAATCCTATTACTTTCTGTCTCCCTATTATTATTAGATAATATTGGATGCAATTATTTTTTCCAACTCCCATGCAAGAACTGGTCGTATCTACTGGCAATCCTGGCAAGCTCCAAGAAATGCAGGCATATTTAGCCGATACCGGCTGGTCGTTGAGCCTCAAGCCCCCTGAACTGGACATTGAAGAAACGGGAGATACCTTTGCTGCCAACGCCAGTCTCAAAGCCCAGCAGACTGCTCTAGCCACCGGTAAATGGTCGATCGCCGATGACTCGGGGTTAGAAGTTTCGGCCTTAAATGGCGCACCCGGTATTTATTCCGCCCGCTATGCAGATAATGATGCCGATCGCATTGCCAGAATCTTGGCTGAAATGGCTGATCAGCCCGATCGACAGGCCAGATTTGTCTGTGCTGTAGCGCTCGCTCGTCCTGATGGCCAAATTGCCGATCAGTTTGAGGGAGTTTGTGAG
>JANOXZ010000084.1:0-17643 GCA_031418695.1 Synechococcales cyanobacterium VAR_35_metabat_10 | reverse complement strand
AACCGAGAATTGCTGCCAAGAACGTCAACATTATAGAAATTGGCAAAGAATGCTGATAGATAAGATGGACGGTCTGCGACGATCGCCTGCTCAATCTCGCTAAAGACACTGACATCGACCCCTTCAAGATTGTCGTCTGTCTTCATTAGGAACGGCGGCACCGGAGCCATCAGCACCGCCTTACTGACTCGCTCCGAGCCGTACTTGCTTAGATAGCGTGTTACTTCACCCGTCCCCATCGAGAAGCCGACCAGCACCAGATCCCGCAGGTCGAGCGTCGCGATCAGCTTGTGCAGATCGTCGGTAAAAGTTTCGTAGTCATAGCCAACTGATGGCTGACTAGAACTGCCGAAACCTCGGCGATCGTAAGTGATAACTCGATAACCCGCCTTTAATAAAACCGCAACCTGTTTCTCCCAAGAATGACCGTTGAGCGGAAATCCGTGGATCAGTACAACGGGTTGACCCGATCCCAGATCTTCGTAGTAGATATCGATCGTGCCAGAGTTTTCTTGACCCACTGTAATGTAAGACATCGAAAATCTCCTTTAATTTGTGTAATTTATGTGAACTGGTTCGTTATTTGCGATCTACTGAGATTAGCTAGATCTTCTGAATCGGTTATCTCCATATTTCAACTTTCAATGGCAGATTCTAATTGAGCTTAGTCCCCTCCACATCAGCCAAGACCAGCCAATCATCTTCATGTAAACAATCCCAATGGGTTGTCATGGTCTGGCCGTCATTCCGAAACACATGTTTGGTGAGGTATTCTGTGCCGATAGATGACGACCAAACACCATCACGGATACTCCGCTGACCAGAGAGAATTCTGCCATAATTGTCAAATAGCTGCGAGGGGTATGACTGACTCGCAGCATCATAGCCGATAATTTCCATCCCATTTATCGGTGCGTTGCCGATTTGTGCATTAAAGTGGCTAACTAGAAAAAACCCGCCTGGTAGCCACTCGTAGCTTTCCTCAGCCGACCACCGGACAGATGAATCGTAGGGGTTTTCCTTTGACTGTCCCGATCCATAAGACAGCCCTTCTAAATGCCACTTGCCGACAAATACATCAAGAAGCTGGTGTTCGGCACTGGGAGTAAGTGGTAGTTGTGGAGACTGGACTTTTGTAGCAATTGCTTTGCGCAACATATTTTTAGCTCCGCTGTTTGGTAATAAATGCAGTGATGTTTCTCCACAGAAGAGGCTGTGCCAACAAGGGTGAGAACCACTACATCCGTTGTCATAACTCGTCTACGAGACTTTCGTTAACTTCACATCCATCCACGGGAGCCAATTCAAACCGTCGCTTGACTGCTCCCATTGACCTGTCAAAGTATTGCCAATGCTGTTAAACAGACCTGTAAATCGTGCTGATTTCCCCTCAATCGTCCAAGTGTGGTCGTGGAAATTAGCTTGGAATAAGTCGGTGCTGCCGAGATTATCGAAGCAGTTACAGGTGTACCTCTGGCTCAAAGGATCGTAACTGATAAATTCGATCGTGTTAATCTCCTCATTCCCAATGTGTCCGTCCGCACGATGAACGAGGAAAAATTTACCCGACAGCCACTCATAGGTGTCCACGAAGGCTACCTTAACTGCTGGGGCATCCACGCTAGCGTGAGTTTCTCCTTCTGTATTCCACTTTCCTACAAATATTTGCAGACGCTGGATTTCAGTACTGGGGACGAGCGGCTGCCCTTGAGACTGGAGTTTTGTGTCGATTGTTTGTAGCATTTTTATTTTCCTAATATTGCTTTAACCTAAACAAAACCTTGTGATTGGCCAGATGAAATACTATGCCAACGCTAAAAGTCTTTGCTGTAAGTAATGTGCAGCTTTAATTAAATCGGCAGCTTTTTCCGCGATCGCAATGGTAGGTGCGTTCGTATTGCCTGTCACGATCGTCGGCATAATCGAAGCATCAACTACACGCAACCCCTCGATCCCATGTACCCGTAGTTCAGGGTCTACTACTGCCAGTGGGTCAGATCCCATTTTGCAGGTGCCGACCGGATGGTACATCGTCTCGCAAGCTGATCGGATGTAGGCGGAGATCGCCTCATCGCTTTGCAGATCTAGACCCGGAGCCAGTTCCTCCCCTTGAAACTCATCAAAGGCATCAGTCTCAAAGATTTGGCGGAGTCGTTTAATCCCGACAACTAAGGTTTGGACATCGGTTTCACTTGATAGATAGTTCAGCCGAATCATCGGTGGATCTTGAAGATCGGACGAACGCAAGCTCACACTGCCAATGTTTTGAGGATGGGTCAAAGAGGCGACCCCAAAGAAACCCGGCCCAGAGCGGTTAGAACCAGGTGGTGCCCACAGAATGGGGCCAAAGCCTGCCCCTTCTTGTTGGCTGCCGTTGAAGTCAGGGTTATCGTCATAGCCCATTGCCACTGCTGTCTCGACAAAGCGTTGAGACATGACCGCCGGAGCAGGGAGATCGGTGACGCTCAACTCTCCCTTGTCTCCGTGATATGCGTTGGCACCGCGTTGCTGATGCTCGGATTTCTTGAAGTAGGGCAACATCTCTTCGTAGCTCCAACCAGGATTTCCCAATGCTTGCCAGCGATCGTAATCGTGAGGATTGCCCCGGCTATAAAGCATGAAATTAATTGCACTACTGCCGCCCAAAACTTTGCCACGGGGACAATAGATTTTGCGGTTGTTTAGGTATGGTTCTGGTTCGGAGAAGTAGCCCCAATCTACTTCAGAACCTAGTAAGCGCAAGGTTGCTGAAGGGCTGTGGATTTCTGGTTTGGTATCTGGGTTGCCAGCTTCGAGTAATAACACGGTTGTGTCACTATCTGCTGTTAGACGGTTGGCAAGCACACAGCCTGCCGAACCTGCACCGATGATAATGTAGTCATAGTTCGTCATAAACTTCTCCTATTCTGCTGTCTGTCTTCGTCTTTTAATTTTGGTGTCAGGCATTGGCGAAGTCTCCACCAACGCCTTCAATTTCAGATATTAGCCTCGATTCATGCCACCATAAACTCTTCGACTAACTTGAATGTAGGTTCGATAGCCACGTTGCTGCAATCTGTTTGAGGCGTTCTGGGCATCGCGACGATTTGCATGGTACCCCTCTAAAGTCCATTGGCGAACGCCACGGTTGCGATAATAAACAGAAAACTGCCGATCGCGATACCGGTTACGACGATACTGATTGTCACGATATTGGTCGCGATCATACTGGGCGATTCTCGTTCCAAGAGGCTCCGCTAACGACATATTCAGCTCCCGACCGAGGTTCTGGCCGATTTTTTCTGAATCTAGTGCATGGGCTGTAAAGGGCGTATTTACTGCAAATCCCGTACATACCAATGTGAGTAAAATTATCTTGTTCATTAGATTAGTTCTAAAATATAAAATTTGGGTAGACCGATTAAATTTAGAGTTTAATTAATCGACTGTTTTCTAAAGTTAATCGATACGATTGATAAGTCACTCTCTCTAAAGGTATAGATAAAAACATCTTAACAAAACAGAATAATATAGCATCGATTTTAGAAGCTTTATTATTAATAAATTGCATTCAATTTTAACTTAATTCAAGGCTTACAACTGTCTTCTAGAGCGATTTTAAGCTATTAATTTTATTGAGATAATCTGAAAATACGCTGTAAAAACCTCACAGCTTCCTCACATTTAAAAGATATAATGACCGATGCTCAAGTTTTTGAAAACTACTTAGGTATATAGTATTGACTTGAAGATCAGTATAGAAAAGTAAAATCATGGTTCAAATTTTTCAAAAATGGAACCTAAAACCCTTGTTCCTCGTTACTAAGTTTTTGATGCCAACCGTTGAGACCCGCATTTTATCGTTCAAATAATATTCTCTCATTAAAAATTTGAACGTCATGTTTGAGTCTTTATTTTGATAGATTATTTGTAAATGAAAAATATGCCGATCGAGTGATGTTAATTTCCATGAATTAATTGACCATTGGACGGGATGCACTAAACTTCAAGTGTTCTCTGACCGCGATTGTTGATATGCCAAGGAGAAAAATCTTGACCGTCAAGTATTCACCCACGCAGCTATGCACACCACATGAGTTGACTACTCACCAAGTTCAACTCACCGACCTACTCGATCGAATAACGCCTATCACCGATTTTTGTGCTGAGAATGCCGCCACAATCGATCGCAGTGGAGCCTTTCCTGTCCAAGAGTTTCAGCTAATCGCTAACGCAGGTTTATTGACGGCACCTTTAGCCCGTAGCTGGGGTGGATTAGGGTTGGGTATCGATGCTAGCTCCATCTTCAAATTGCTAACGATCCTCACCCAGATTGGCCGAGCAAATTTAGCTGTGGGGCGGATTTACGAAGGGCACGTCAAAGCCCTGCAACTAATTCAGACTTTTGGTACTCCCACCCAGATCGAAGCTTTTGCTGCCGCTGCCCACCAGCACAAAATCTTTGGAGTCTGGAATGCCGAAGAAATCGATGGCGTGAAGATTATCCCGCTAAACAATGGCAAGTACCAGCTAACAGGTGCCAAAACCTTTGCTACCGGATGCGGATATGTCGATCGACCATTTATTGGTGGAGCCTTGCCCGATGGCGCTTGGCAACTATGTATCGTGCCGATGGATGAAGTCGCAACAGTCAGCGATCCGAGCTGGTGGCAGCCTGCGGGAATGCGGGCAACTGCTAGCTGTAAGGTAGATTTTACGGGCGTAATCTTAGATGAAAGCGCGCTCATTGGGCAACCTGGAGACTACTACCGCCAGCCCTGGCTGACGGCTGGGGTGGTGCGATTTGCCGCCGTGCAGTTAGGTGGAGCCGCAGCGTTATTTGATGCTGCCCGCCAATTTTTGCAGAGTATAAATCGCACCCAAGATCCTTACCAAGAAGAGCGTCTGGGCAGAATGGCGATTGGCATCGAAAGTGGTCAACTGTGGCTGAAAGGTGCAGCTAACCAACTCGAACAGTATCATCCAATCTTTGCCGGAGATTCCACAGTAACCCATCCCCAAGCAGTAGCTTTAGTTGCTTACACCAATATGGTACGAACGGCGATCGAACAAATTTGTATGGAAGCGATGCAGCTTTGTGCCCGATCGGTTGGAACACGCGGACTATTGCCCCCTCACTCGATCGAACGGATTATTCGTGATTTGACGCTTTATTTGCGCCAACCTGCTTTTGATGCCTCGATCGCCTCAGTCGGGCGATACGTGCTAAATACAAATATTACCGATACCCTATGGACTCATGAACAATTTACATGAAGACTGGATATTTGATTCAATTACCCCCCGTTTGGTTTTGCCGTCCCGGAAGGAATCAACTCCCACCAACTCTTGTACTTTATTAGCAAATCCTGAAGCTTTACCAATACGAGAGGTCAACGCAATTAATCGACAGCGAGTGCTGATCGTGGCACCGCATCCTGATGATGAAACTCTAGGTTGTGGTGGATCGATCTCTCTACTCTGTCGCCAAGGCTATGATATCAGCGTGCTCATTATCAGCGATGGGACAGCTTCTCATCCCAACTCTCAAAAATATCCAGCTCCAATGCTCCAGTCGATTCGATCGCAAGAAACCCTCACCGCACTAGCAATACTAGGCATAGATAGATCGGCAATAACTTTTTTACACCTCAAAGATGGCGCAATCCCAACCGTAACTGCACCGAAGTTTCATGCAGCCAAAGCTCTCTGTCGTAGCTATTTACAAGCCACCATACCCGATACGATATTTGTACCGTGGCGACTAGATCCACATCCCGATCATCGAGCCACTTGGCAATTAATTCAAGCAGCAATTTTGAGTTTAGAAATGCTCCCACAAGTTATTGAATATCCAATTTGGGACTGGGATATTCCACAGCAAACCACCGCCGATCTTAGTCAAATTACTGGGTGGAGATTAGATATTCAGTCAGTATTAGTGCAAAAAAAACAGGCGATCGAGTCTTATCAATCGCAATTAGGGCAACTAATCGATGACGATCCTAATGGGTTCTGTTTGAGTGCCGAAATGTTAGTTAATTTTACCCGTCCGTGGGAAGTTTATTTTGAAGAAATTATATGAATTCATCCAATCCAAAAAAATCTCTAACCACCGAATTTTTTGAGCAGCTTTATCAAGAAAATCCAGATCCATGGCAGTTTGCTACCAGCGAGTACGAAGCGAAAAAATATGCAGCGACGCTTAACGCGCTCCCACGCAATTTGTATAAAGCCGGATTTGAAATTGGCGGGTCGATCGGGATTTTAACTGAAAAACTCGCTCGGCGCTGTCAGTCATTGCTGTCTGTAGACGTCTCACAGATTGCTCAAGATCAAGCAATCGATCGCTGTCGGCATCTAAATAATATTAAGTTTGAGCTGATGTCGGTGCCTGAGTCATTTCCGACTGCATCCTTCGACCTAATCGTACTTTCAGAGGTAGGATACTACTGGTCTTGGGAAGATCTGCGCAAAGCTCAAGGTCTGATCGTCGATCGATTGCGACCTCAAGGTCATTTATTATTAGTGCATTGGATTGCCGATCGCGGCATATTGTCACTAACTGGCGATGAAGTACACAATGACTTTTTAGAATTAGTACCCGATCACCTAAGGCGCATTAAAAGTTTAACTCAGGATAAATATCGCCTGGATTTATTTGAAAAGAGTTAGGTTGATGATTTAAAGTAACTAGATATTGGCGTAGCTCCCTAATCGCTATCATAACGTCGATCGGTTGCCAAAGATTCGGATAACTCTGTTGCTGACATTGGGTGACGCGAGCAAATAGTTTGCCAAAAGTGTGATGTTGGAGCAACTCATCCAATAGCCAATTGGCCGAGATCCCTAACTTGCTAGCTAGTGGCTCTACCTCATGCACAGAGATTCTAGAGCCAGATAATAACCGCTGCCAAAGAGAGCGCAGCTTATGCCGTGATTGAAACCAAGCAATCATTGCGGCAGCCGATTCAACTTTCAACGTCGAATCCTCCGACAGTTCCGCCCATTTACGAAGTTGGGCTGCCAGTCCCACTGGCGAACGCCCCGCTACTCTCGCGGAGGTTGTAACCTGCACCAAGGGGCTGTGACGAAACCGTGCATCGACCCGTAGTAGAGCTTGATAAAAAGCCTCATCTTCTGGCGTTCTCACTGGGGGAATCCCCCCAGCTTTGGCATACATCTCGGCTGTCACAGCTAGACTTGCACCGTAGTGTTGATAGTGGCGGGGAAGTGGATCGAAGGGGTCGGGATCAATATGAAACTCCACCTGAGCCACCAGAGAGCGATAGCCAACTTCTTGCAAAAAGTGAGATTTTACTTGAGGATGTAGAGCCTGACGGCTGTGTCGATCGGTCAAAATTCGCCCGCCGACGGCATCTACCCCGCTACCAATTTCATGTAAAATTGCCGCAATCCATGTACCAGAAACCTGTGTATCACCGTCGGTTGAGGCAATAATGCCCCGGCTGCGGCCTAAGTACATTAGCCGTAGATAGGCTTCATCCATCAACATTTTTCGGACATAGCCAATATGTGCGCGATCGGGCGGTAACGTGACCTCAGCAACATGTAAGACTAAATCTGGATGCTGCTTGGCAAACTGACGCGCAATCGTCGCAGACTCATCGATACAATTATTGGCTAAGACAATAATTTCATAGGTAAGCGGGTTCAAAAGCTGTCCATTTAGATCAGTCTGATTTGCCAAGGCGGTGAGCGTTGCGACAATCATCTGTGCTTCATCCTTGGCCGGGATAATTACGCTCACTTCGCACTGCGATAAAGGCGGAACAGCGATTAAAGCTGTTTGGGCAGTTCTAGTAACAACAGGTTTAACGATCATCTTTTTGTTTTACTTGTGTTAGAGATACTATTTGGTAAAGAGTTTGGCTGTACCCCGTCAATAGTTGCTAAAGTTGAAGGTGGTATTACGGGGGTTAGTGAGTTGAAAAATGTACTCACTAAATGAACGAGCGATAACACTAAAGCTACTGCCGATAACAAATAGCTGTGAATTGTATATAAATGCTCTAGGCTAACCGTGCTGACTGCATCACCACCCAATAATAATTGCCGCAGAGATCGACCGATTAATGGGACGCTTTCAATAATAGTTAGCTCGATATTGAGTCGCCAATAACCCAATTGCGACCACTCCAAACTCATTGCTGTCCAACCCAGACCGATCGCCGTCAGAGTCAAAAAAATCCCTGATATCCAACCAACAATCCAGCCTCCAAGCATTTCGCGACCAAAAAACATGACAATAATTTGCACCAGCGAGACAGCAACTAGACCATTGCCAGAAATATTGTGCAAGCTTCTTATCAACCAACCATTATTAACCTGATTGTTAATGTAGGCGATCGAAGAGTATGCACCTGTAGTCGAAGGAGTGTAGTAAAAGGCGAGTGACACACCAGTAACCGCTGCTATCAGACACAATACGAACGTTGTAATCGCCAAAATGGTGGCTAGTTTTCGGAGCAAGAATTTGTAATGCAAGGTATTCATAGCAAGATTTAGCTTTGTTGATGTCTAAGTGGGATCTACAACGCAATAAGTACCGACATTTGCATGAATTTCTTAGCAACTGCTGGTTGTCTCTAGTTGTGCTTTGGAGTGCTGCAATCCTTTGATAGCAGAACTCTTTTGCAATTGGGCTAGATTGTAGGCGGATGTGGCTGTCTCTAACTGTTGATGATTAGCTTTGCCCTGTAGAGCTAGGGTATTATAGCGATCATAGGCAGATCGGAATTCCTGCAAATTGGTATTAGCCTGCATTAGTTGCGCCTGCGATCGAGCCAGTGCTACTTTAGCTTCTTGTATAGAATTTTCAATAGTGCAAAAGTTATTTTGAGCTAGAGTTTGCTGCCCGTCAATGGCTGATGTGACCGAGGCAATGGTTGTGGCATTGACGATATTTAGACCAATGGGCGTGGCTTGAACATAAACGTTACCAATAATACTGGCAGCAAATACCTGAATTCCCAACCCAGCCAAGATCGAGACTGGTTTTTTTCTTTGTAATGTATGTTTCATAGTTATACCACCTAGTTAAGTGATGAGTACGTACAAAACATTAGCCGATTAACTAATTGCGACCTTAAATAGTAAGCCGATCAATTAAGGCATCTCCAACTCTTAAAGCATTAGCAATGATGGTTAAAGTTGGATTTGAGCCAATGTTTGAAGGAAAAAAGCTACCATCAACAACATAGAGGTTATCAATGTCATGAGTGCGGCAATTTGGGTCTAAGACAGACGTTTTGGGATCGCTGCCAAATCTACAGGTGCCACATTGGTGAGCTACCCAGCGCAGTGGGAATGTGCTGTGGTAATAGCGGGAACCTGCGTCATTGTTGATCGACTTCAAAACATCGATCCAGCGATTAACCAGCCGGTCAAACGACTCACTATTATTGTCGGTGTACTCCAGGGAGATTTTATCTCTCTTTAGACTGACTCTATTGTTAGGGTCAGGTAGATCTTCACCCATCAACCACCAATCAACTGAGTGCAAAGCCGCCTCTGCGGGCGAAATATCTGCATCTACCATTAGAGGTACACCGTTTTCAAACATTTCTCGATTGACTTTACCTGATAGTTGAATTTGTCCCATAGGGTAAGGAAAATCTGGTTCACCCCAGTAAAAATCATTGATACCCAGAGTCTTCTGAAATATCGTGGGGTTTTCTTGCGCTGTAATCTCAACTACCACACCGCAGTTGTGCTTCATAAAATTGCGCCCTACTTGCCCTGAGCTGTTTGCCAATCCCTGAGGGTGCTGATCATTGCTTGATCGCAATAGCAACGCCGCCGAATTAATCGCCCCACCAGCAACTACTACAATATCTCCTTGAAATAACTTCACCTCACCAGCAACTGCGGTTTCTACCCCAGTAATTTCTCGGCCTGAAGCACTGGTATGGAGTCGCTGGACTTTAGCCTCCGTCAATAGTGTCAAGTTAGGATAGGCGATCGCTGGACGCGCGGCCATTACTTCGGCATCGGCTTTAGCATGAACTAGACAGGGATGGCCATCACAGGTTTCGCAGCGGATACACTCGCTCAAAAACTGTTGGGCTTCGTTGAGTTTGATGGCCATCGGCAGATAAAACGGGTGCAATCCCTTGCTTTGTAGATCATCGCTGACTTTTTGAATGCGCGATTCATGGCTAATTGCAGGAAAAGCATATTCCGCAGTTGACCATGGCTCGATCGGGTCTAGACCTCTTTTGCCGTGGACGTTATAGAGTTGTTCAGCTTGGGTATAATAGGCTTCAAAATCGGCATATTTGAGACACCATTCTGGTGAAATACCGCCTTTGTGAATTACAGTATCAAACTCTTGTTCTCGCGCCCTAAATAACGTGCCACCATAAAATTTGGTGTTACCACCTACCCAATA
Source organism: Synechococcales cyanobacterium VAR_35_metabat_10 (assembly GCA_031418695.1). Taxonomy (GTDB): domain Bacteria; phylum Cyanobacteriota; class Cyanobacteriia; order Cyanobacteriales; family Chamaesiphonaceae; genus JAAFHZ01. The sequence continues at coordinate 7,250 of JANOXZ010000084.1, read as the reverse complement.
ACCTGCGGCGGGTTTGAGTTCTTGAGCTTCTTTATCTTGCCAAGTTTCAGCATTGAAATAACGATCTTTTTTAGTGACTTCCACAGGATTCCAGTTATCCTTCTCTCTGGGTAGAAAAGTCCCACGTTCGAGAATTAAAATTCGTTTACCACTGGGGGCGAGACGATGTGCTAACGTCGCGCCACCCGCTCCGGTACCAACAATAATGATGTCGTAATGTTCGGTCATCGATCGACTCCTTCGCAAAATAATAGTTCAGCTAACGGTCAATTAAAGTCAATATCACAAGCCTCGCAGTTCTTCAAAACCGTGTTCTTGAACGTCTAACTTGCCCTTTAGCTGAGTAATTTCCCATTTAGTCTGCTCACCTTCCCGCCAAAAACGTAAATCGATCGTGGCATTGCCCACATTTAGATGGGTGAGATGCACATCGGGCAACCAGTCTGGCAGCACTGGCTGCACTTGTAACCGTCGATTGGGGGCATCGGCTTTTAGTCCCAACATGCTGCTAATCAACCACGGCATCGCACCTGCTGCCCAGGCTTGGGGGATATTGGCATCCACGTAGGGAACCGGAAAGTTTTCGGGTAGTCGATCGATTCCACCGAATAATTCGGGCATCTGGTTGGATTGAAACATATTCGCCGCTGCAAACAGCCCCTCTGCAATCCGGTTGGCTTCGGCATGATATCCATACCGTTTCAGCCCAGCAGCGATAAATGAATTGTCGTGTGCCCACACGCTCCCGATGTGATAACCGATCGGATCGTAGGCAGGATTCTTTGCTGAAAGTGTCCTAATTCCCCACCCGCACCATAAATCTGGCTGAAATAGTCGCTCTACCAGTTGCTTGGCTCGATCTGGTGGCACAATTCCCGACCATAGCAACTGTCCGGCATTTGAGGCGATCGATCGAATCTGCTGTTTATTAGCATCCAAACCTAAACAGTAAAAGCCATCATCTGCCATCCAAAATTGATCATTAAAACTTTGATATAGCGCTTCTGCTTTCTGCCGGAGTACTTGAGCGCGTTCTGGTTGGCCGCGAACATCATATAGATCTGCGGCAAGTTGCCAAGCAAAATAAACCTGTCCCTGATTCTCGCAAAGGGCGATCGGGGCATTCACGATCATTCCATCCGCCGCCCGAATTGCGTCCCCCGAATCCTTCCAACCTTGATTTTGGATCCCCTCGTTAGAGCGACAAATATACTCGACAAAGCCATCGCCGTCAAAATCACCATATTTATCGATCCAGGCCAAAGCCTTTGCTAAAGGAGCTTCGCAGTCATCCAATAGACCCAGATCGCCTGTCCAGCGATAGGTTTCGGCCAGCGTAATAATCCACAGCATAGTGGTATCGATCGCCCCATAATAGGGCGCAGAGGGAATTTGTCCCAATTGGGCAAGTTCGCCCCGTCGCAGTTCATGCAAAATTTTACCTGGCTGGGCATCTTGCCAGTCGTTTGTTTCGGTTGCTTGCAGTTGGGCTAATTTAAGTAGTGTGCCTCGGGCGAGGTTTGGGGCTACAGACATAGTTTGTAAACTGGCGATTAGTGGATCTCGCCCAAACACAGCGACAAACCAAGGAATTCCAGCCGCTGGAATCCAGACAGTATTGCCTCCATCTACAGGTATTCTTAGAGCAGCTAAATCGGTTAGAGCCTGCTGATAAGTTTGTTCGACTTGGCGATTTGACGATCGGAGCTGAGTTGCCAACTCTAAATAGCTGGCCATTTGTTCACCGGCGGGAGTGACACCAGTTGCTGCGTCGAGATGTTTTGGTACTAGTTCTTCGCCATCTACTAGGGCAATAAAGTCAATACAGGTATGCCAAGCACCCCCAGGATCAAGGGCAATATCGAACACCAGCCTACCGTTAGAATAACGTGGCGCAGAACTTGCACCTTCAGATTGAATCCTAAGCCCTCTGGTAAATGAACCGTTGCGATAAATATTAGTTAATGCGTTGTTTTCCCAGCTTGTCTCCATTCTGCCTTGAGTGATTAACTTTTTAGCTTTAATCCGCGACAGATCGACGAAGTCCGATCGAATTTCTAACATCAACTGAAGTTCGACACGCTCTTGGTGATGATTTACCAAGTCGATATCTTCGTGCATTCCGCCAATAATATCGCGGCGAACACTGACCAATAATTTATTGGCAGGTACGGTGCTCGTTGCTGTTAATAACTCTGAATTAGTAAATTCATAGCGTGCCACTCGGTGGGTAATATTGCTCGAAGTCAAAGGCGTTAACAGTTCTCTGTCGATCGAGATTTCATAGAAAGAAATTAACCGGGTATCTAATACAAAGAATCCCTGAGCGCGTTGGTCATTGATCGATCCATCGGCGGCAGTCAGCAGAAACGAGCTGCCATCATTAATAGTGATTTGTCCGGTAACCAGCGAGATTTTTGCCGACATGAATATTTACTCCATATTATTTTTTAAAACTTTGCGCATGGATGGTAGGTCGTACCATGACACAAAGGGATACTCGTGATGTTCCCAGTGGTAGCCAAAGTGATAACAGGTTAAAAATGACCAAATCGGCGGATAATTGCTACTTGTTGCCTGATGAGAGTTGTTAGCATTGCTAGATCGGTGTGGCAAATAAGTTCCAAAGAAAAATAGCTGGATTGTACTTAGAAAGATTGGTAGGATCCAAAACAAAAAAAGGTTAGCCACCGGAATATGCAACCAGAAAAATAGTGCAACAAAAGCTGCACCTAATCCCAAAAACTGCATAACTATTTGTTGAAAACTCAAGTATTCTTTCATGAATTTGAGATACCAAACAAACCTATTGCAGTCATGAAAATCAGGATCGCCATGTCGCCCAGGCTGTTCATGATGTTGCCTGTGATTAACAGCTAGCTTTTGATAGTCTAAGACTGCATACAATGTAACTGCCGATCGGCCGATCAGATCATTTAAACTGCGATTTCCCAAACATATAGATCCGTGAATTGCATCATGAGCGACAATGAATAATCCTGTCTGAATAAATGTTCGCCCTAAAATACCCAACAAAATCCATAAAGGTGATAACTGATAAATATCTATAAATGCTACAAATATTAGGCTACCCATCCAGAGGATTGTGATCGTCATCGCAACTAGCAGTCCTTTCCCCGGAAATACTTGAGGTTCATGCTGCACGGAGTTCTCTCTCGTTTAGTAATACCATTGTTTCTGCACCCACTCTTTTTTGTTGAACCCTAATATTATCTACTATTGATTTATGTAGGCATAATGCCTGTGTGGATAATGTGAATAGCGCCATTATCAGCAGCCCACTAGTAGTTGTAATTGCATCGATCTAACCTGGCTTGAGGATAATTTTAATACAGCTATCTTTCTTGTGTTTAAAGATTTCGTAGCCGTGTGGGGCTTGCTCTAGCGGCATACTGTGGGTAATTACGAACGAGGGATCAATATCGCCATTCTGCACCCGCTCTAGTAGGGGTTGCAGGTACCTATGAACATTGGTTTGTCCCGTTTTCATTGTTAAACCCTTGTTCATAAACGCCCCCATCGGAATTTTATCTACAAAGCCAGTGTAGACACCGGCCACTGAGACTGTGCCGCCTTTGCGACAAGCAACGATCGCTTGACGTAGTACATTAGGTCGATCGGTTTCCAGATTGAGGGCTTGCATCGTCGTATCGTAGAAGCCTTCCAAGCCCATTCCATGCGCTTCCATCCCTACTGCATCCATCACCGCATCAGGCCCCCGTCCGCCGGTCATTTCTTTAAGAGCCTCCCCGACCTCGATTTCTTCATAGTTAAGAATTTCAGCTCCACTGAGCTTGGCCATTTGCAGGCGTTCGGAGACGCGATCAATTGCAATTACTCGCTCTGCACCCAGCATTAAGGCACTGCGAATCGCAAATTGACCGACGGGACCACAACCCCAGATCGCTACAGTATCCCCGGGCTGAATATCACAGTTTTCGGCAGCCATATAGCCCGTGGGAAAGATATCAGTTAAAAATACTACTTGTTCGTCGGTCAATCCGTCAGGAATCTTGAACAAACCCACATCGGCAAAGGGGACGCGAGCGTATTCGGCTTGTCCACCAGCGTAGCCGCCAGTGAGGTGAGAATAGCCAAATAGCCCCGATGGAGAATGACCCATCACTTTTTCGACCAACGAAGCATTGGGATTGGAGTTATCGCACAACGACGATAGACTGCGGTTGCAAAAGAAACATGAGCCGCAAGAAATTGTAAATGGCACGACAACTCGATCGCCGATTTTGACATTAGTCACTTTGCGGCCTAGTTCGACAACTTCGCCCATAAATTCATGACCAATAATGTCACCCTTTTTCATGGTCGGGTTGAAGCCGTTATACAAGTGCAAATCAGAGCCGCAAATCGCAGTAGTGGTGATTTTGATGATCGCATCACGAGGATTCAAAATCTGTGGATCTGGGACTGTTTCAACTTGAACCTTATTGGTACCTTGCCAGCAAACTGCTCTCATTTGGAATACTCCTTGGTTAGTAAAGTTAGTAGAAGATATTTGCGAAGTACTCACAAACTCTAGAATCTCTCCTTTTCTTGAAGGAGAATCTTGTCAATTGCGTGTACTAAATATGAATTTCCAAATATCCTCTACCGCTGTCCGGCAGATTGACCTTTGGTAGTGGCAATTTCGCCTGTTTCCATTAGCATCTTGAAGTGGCGTAAATCTTCGACAATTTGCTGTTCAGGGCTTTCGTTAAATACCTTGGCGATCGCATCTGTTATTGCCCCACCCGGCAGGCTATATTTTAATACCAGCTTGACTTCGGTACCGCGCCCTGGATACCCAAGTGTAAACCGCACTGAGCCAGAATTAGCTATATCGGCACCTGAAACTGATGCCCAAGTAATTAACTCATTTGGTTTATCAACTAACATTTCTGTATCCCACTCGATTTTGTTACCTAGCGGTACATTTGCCACCCAATGCGATCGAGTCTCATTAACAATTCGCACTGATTGAAGATTTTTCATGAATGTCGACAAATTCTCAAAGTTGTGCCAGAAGCTATATAGCTCTTCGGGCGACTTATTTTGAATTGTCACTGTTTTCTCAGCCCGGAGACTGTTGCTTAATAGTCCAGTTGTTTCTATCAATTTATTTTGCATACTTTTGTCACTCGTTATACCGTAATAAACTAAACTACCTCCCGAAACCGTCAACAAAGTCCTTATTAAAGAATGTTGACTTAACCCTGCCAATACTAATGCCCCACCTATAATCAAGGATCCCAATCGCTCGGTATCGCTAAGGTTGTTAGGTGGATTGTTACTATTCGTTGATCGCCATTCCATTTCGATTACCTCTTAATTCCTATAATTCCAGCAATTTTGTGGGCTAGATCTCCGCTTCTCGGAGAAGTCGGAGATCTGACATGTCCTAACCCCCTGCCATAACTACTCTTGAAAAATGTTGCCAGCTATTAGAGCTAATACGCCCAACCCAGCAGCCGTACCCCATTTGATAGTCGGATGTAAGTCGAACCAGTCCAAAAAACTGGGAATCGTCTTGTCCGTGAAATCTCCTGTCGTTGTGCTATATCCTTCGATCGGTTCAAACAGATTATTGGGATCATCTGCGGCTTTAATCCTCTCGGTGCGCTGTCCCGGCACGGCTATGGCACCAACAAGAGTATCCGTAAGGTCTGGAACGATCTTTTGAAACAAGTCAATTACCCGCCCAACATCGCCCACAATTAGATCGCGGGTAGGATTTTCGGCAGCATATAAAATGGCTTCAGCTACCAGACTTGGCTGATAATAAGGAGGAATTCCAGTGGGCATCACACCCAACTTTGTCCGCGCTTTATTGTAAAATGGGGTATTAATTACCGAGGGCATAACATTGGTAATACTAATTGGAAACCCTTCATGCTTGAGTTCTGATCGCAGCGAGTCAAGAAAGCCTTCCATGCCATGTTTCGAGGCCGAGTAAGCGGTTTGCAATGGCATCGAGCGACGAGCTTCGACTGAAGAGACAGCGATAAATGCGCCGCGCCCCGTCTGTCGAAGGTGAGGCATTGCTACCATTGCCCCATAGACCGACCCCATCAAATTTACATCAATGACTCGCTTGAACTCCTCTGGTGTAACTTGCTCGAACGGAGCAATAATCGCCGTTCCTGCCGCATGTACCCAAGTATCCAACCGTCCATAATGCTCAATCGTTTGATCGACAATGTTCTGTACCTGCTCAAATTCGGCTACATCAGCAGGAATTGCGATTGCATCGCCACCACTTGCAGTAATTTCATCAACCAATGATGCTAATCCTGATCTAGTTCGGGCAGAAACCACTACCTTGGCGTTGCGTTTGGCAAATTGGAGTGCGGTTTCTCGCCCAATGCCACTGGAGGCTCCAACGATAGCAACAACTTGTTGTTTGATCGGTTTGAGTTTCATTTGCAGTTAGTGTGAACATTGCTATTTCTATACCATAACAATCGAATATGCAATTGTCTTCCCTCTCAAGAGGGAGGATGCTTATCTATCTTTTGGTAGATTAAACACCATCCTGATTTTGCTAAATTCTGAAATTACACATCAAAAATTTTGTCTTGATTTATACATTTGATAAATTAGACCTTTAGGATTTATAAACCATGACTCAAAATCCCAGCATTCCCCCATTTATCGAAAGTAATGATCGTGACTATCACGATAGCGGTGTACCGAGTACAGTTGCAGTTGCCGGACACCCACTCCATCCCCTAATTGTGACATTTCCGATCGCATTCCTGTCTGGTGCGGCTGGAGCAGATCTAGGCTATTGGTTCACTCACGATCCTTTCTGGGCGCGGGCAGCAATTTGGTTAATCGGTGCAGGATTTATCGCTGGGCTAGTTGCAGCCCTGACTGGAATGCTGGACTTTTTGCGAATTGATCGAGTTCGCAAGCGCAGTGCAGGCTGGATTCACATGACGGGCAATATTACTGCAATGGTGCTGACACTAGTCAACTGGATTTTACGCTGGAATAATATTGAAGGTGCTATTTTACCAGTTGGCTTAATTATTTCGACGATAGTTGCATCGCTACTAGCCATCACAGGCTGGTTTGGAGCCGAGTTAGTCTATCGCCACAAAATTTCGGCGATCGGCGACAGTAGCCGCTATGAGCCGTAGTTATAAAAACCCGCTCTTTGTAGGTTATCGTGTGAATAGCCCTTAATCAAGGCGAAGTTGGTAACGATCTTCTAAAGCCCTTTGAAGAGT
>JANOXZ010000083.1:0-4236 GCA_031418695.1 Synechococcales cyanobacterium VAR_35_metabat_10 | reverse complement strand
GGGCGGTGTAGCCCGGATGGGTTCTGCGGCTTTGCGGTTGGGTTTGGTAGGAAATCCGGTATGTAGTGAGACTGCGGCGCTTGGTGCAATTTTAGAGATTGTGGCAGAGTTGATGGTGCCGGTGCATATTATGCGGTTATCTACGGCGCGGGGAGTGGAATTGGTGGCAGCGGCGCAGCAGCGGGGGTTGCCGGTAACTGCTAGTGTGACTTGGCTGCATTTGTTGGGTAGCACGGCAATTTTAGATAGCTATGATGCTAGCTGGCGTTTGGATCCGCCCTTAGGAAATGAGGTCGATCGGGTGGCTTTGGTGGCTGGGGTGAAGGCGGGAGTGATTGGGGCGATCGCGGTGGATCATTGTGCTCATAGTTATGAAGATAAAAAGGTGGGGTTTGGAGAAGCTCCGGTGGGTTCGATCGGGTTGGAGTTAGCTTTGCCGGTGTTGTGGGAAAAATTGATAGTGCCGGGACATTTGACGGCGCTGGATCTTTGGCGTGGTCTGAGTTGTGGGGCGGCAATTTGCTGTGGATCTGCTGTGCCACAGGAGCTGGTATTGTTCGATCCGACTGTGAAGTGGGTGGCAAATAGCCAAAACTTACGGTCTAAATCGGCCAATACTCCTTGGTTCGACAAAATAATTTCGGGACAGATCGAGATCCTTACTAGTTTAGTCATCTAATGTCAACAATTAGTGATTTTTTAGAGGATTAAGCCCACTAATACAAAAATCAAGGATGAGCAAAAAAAATCCTGCTCATTCTTAGATCTCATAATTCTGGTCTATCTATTGGAACGTAGCTTTCACAATTACATCATTAAAATCCCTGTCACCACCACCAGCTAAATCCTCGAAGCCAAAGGTGTTGTCGCCCAAAATACGAATATGGTCAGCTTTATCTGCATTGCCTAGAATGTAAGCCGTGTAAACATTACTAAAATCGGCATTAGCAGTAGCAGCATTAGAAATTAGTAACGGTGCATAGAGGGCACCACCCAAGAAATCACCAGTGCTATTAATAGTTTGGCCATTAGTGCCCACTAAATCTATGCCAGCCAAACGTCCTTGTACTGCGGCTTGTCTGTAGCCTGCATCAGTGGGTTTTAGCAAGTTAGTGCCAACTTTGATAGTTCCTAGAATATCTTCTATTTTGTAGAAGCCAATATGATTGTTATAACCAGCGTCGCGCTTAATTTCAAAGGTAGCTTTATTAGTGGCTGGGGCATTAGTGAGATCAAAGATCTCTTTGGTTCCCTGTAAGCTACTGCCCAGAGGCGCTGGAGCAACGGCAACTTCAATTTGAACTACCAAATCATCAAAATCTCGATCGCCACCACCATTAGTATCCTCGAAAGCAATTTCGGTAATACCCGCAGCAGTTTGAGTAACCTTAGAATTCTGAAAAGTACCGGTGGCAGTAGGAAATGAGAACAAAACATTACTTGCATTTGGTGTTTCTTCGGCAGTGCTATCAGTCGCCAAGTAAAATCCCAGCTTAGAGTTAACTGGTAGATTTACAGTACGAGTTGCTGAGGCATCTAGAGCCGTATCGATCGCACTATCGCTCAATACCGAGAAAACCACCTGCGATCGCTTCAGAACTTCTGCTAAATAGTTGCTTTTATCTGGGGTAATACCATTGACTGTACCGTTATTATCATCTACGACAAATATACCCAGTTCATTGCGATTACTGGCTTTATGGCTGACTTTATTGAAGCGTAATCCCATCGTTGTGCCAATTCCTTGGCTTAACTGAAATATCCCAGCACCAGCGCCACTCTGTGATATCAACGGCAAAGGAGTATTTCCGGGATTATTAACTGCTGTGGAATCTACTGCGATCGTCGTTGTATTTAAAGCATTTGCTAGAGTGTTTTTGACAATAGCTAGTTGATTGCCACCAAAGCTAAGAGTAGCATCAATGCCAGTTTGGCTAACTGTCAAATCACTGAGTTTACTTACCTCTGTTAAATTCACCCGAATTGTGTCATTAAACTGATTGAAATCGGTAATAGTATTTGGTACTGTTGGCACATCTACTTGCGCAATCCAGAATACATCTTTACCCAAGCCACCAGTTAAAGTATTATCACCCAACCCACCATAAATTACGTCATTGCCTGCGCCACCAATGACAAAGTCTTTCCGATCAGCAAAAAGTGTATCATCGCCATCGCCACCATCTAAGGTGTTCTTGCCATTACCATCAGATGATAGAGTGTCATTGCCTGCTTCGCCAAAGAGCTGATCATTAGTGAGAGAATATAATTCGTCATTACCATCACCACCTTTAAGAATGTTGCTTCCGGCTCCAGGCAAAGCATCAAGATAATCATTTCCGGCTAAACCCAGCAAGGTATCATTTGTCTTACCACTTTCTATAAACAATGTATCGTTGTTTGCTGTGCCGTTAACCGTCGCCATTTATTTTACCTTAAACTCTAAAGTTAATCGATTCTTAATTTTCAAAAGCCCAAGCAATGCTAGTTAGTATTGCCAGATGAATTGTATCACCCACCTCGATTTCTGACGTTAAGCAAGGCTTATCAAGACATTAAATAATGGTTAAAGATATTACGCTCTTTTTTTTGTTTTAAACCACAGAAAGCCAAGCAAATCAATAAAGATTTGCTTGGCTGGTTTTTATTCAGGCTATTTATTGTTGTTAGGCAAAGACAAACTGGCTAGCATTACCAGGAGTTAAGCTGCTAGCTTGAATTCCTTTGAGCGTCGCCAGGGTCTGACCGCCAAAGCCGATCGTGGTATCTGCGCCAACTTGGGCTAAGACTATATTAGTGGCAGTAGCACCAATCCCTTGAATCCCAATGATATCAGTACCAACTTGGAAATCCAGAATAGTGTTGGCTGCCGCAGGAGTATCTCCATTAGCAATCCAGAATTGGTCAACGCCAGCACCACCTGAAATCAGGTTGCCGCCACCGGTTCCCACAAAGAACTTGTCGTTACCATCACCACCCAATGCGCGGCCATTAGTACCGAGGTAGAAAGTATCAGATCCAGCACCACCAGAAGCTCGGTAGTCCTTGGCATCTGAGGCTTCAATTACGTCATCACCAGCACTACCAAATGACCGATCGGCATCAGCGATGTAAATCATGTCGTTACCACTACCAGTATCAATGCGGTTGTTATTGGCTTTAGTACCACCGATTGCAGTATCTACTTCATCCTTACCAGCACCAGTAAAGATGACGTTTCTGATGCCATCAATGCCTGGAGTATTTCCTGCTATTAGTTTGTCATCACCCGCTGTACCACCAGAAACCAACAACTCACCACTTTGGTTGATTTTGGCATTAGGAGCAATCAAAAAGGATAACTGACCACCTTCTACCAGATTTTCAGCATCGGTTTTGGTGCCATCACCGTTGCCATCAACATTAGTAGCACTAATGATTGAACCACCTCTGACACTGTGCGCTTGGACATCAAACAAGAAAACTTCACCAGGTTTATTCCCAAACAAATTAGAAACATCTAAGATGCCAGAGGTTTCCCAGTTGCCTACATCGGTTGGGTTAATATCGTTTTGACCAGCAGGAACAGCAGATCGATCGACCTGAGCAATACGAGTCAAAGTCTTAGAGGGATCAGCGACAGATGGGTCAATGCTAAAAATTGAAGCTTCAGCTTTGCCTGTGCCAGCAAATAGTGCTGCAGAAATTGCCCGATCTTCGTTGATGTAAATTTTGCCATCGTCAGCCCAGTCCAAGTTGTCGGGGCTACGTAGACCTAAATCTTTTTTGTCAGCATCATTGCCATCATAAAGAATATCAACTTTACCAGTGATGTCACCTTTTGCTAGGTTATTGAAGTCAACATCAATTTTGATGGTGGTACCAAATACGTTGGCTGTGCCATCTACGCCAGTAATTGCGGCAACTACTTGGGTGCCATCTTTGGGGTTGGTCGAAACATCTTCTACCCGATTAAAAAAGAAAGCTTTGGCATCGGTAGCCAGCTTATTTTGCTGGGCGTAGGTAGCAAAGCCCAGAGCATCATAGCCAAGATCGTTTTGAATTGTGGTGTCAGTATCCGGCCCATCAACTGCTGTGCCTTTTTTGGTAGGATCGTAGTAAGCAATCTCTACAAATTTACCCTTAGTAGAACTATTAGTGCCCTTAAAATCAGCAGAGCTAGTTTCGATCGCATCAGCCGGATCCGTGGGGTCATCTGCGACCCAAGCAAATAATTTACCTTGCGCTAAACCATTG
>JANOXZ010000082.1:0-1777 GCA_031418695.1 Synechococcales cyanobacterium VAR_35_metabat_10 | reverse complement strand
CAAACATGAATGGAATCGTGATAACGTATAAAAAAATGATCTTCTTTAAAAAGAGGTTGTAAGAGTAGGGAATTGGCGTATTTCTTATGCGCTCGCAGGCACCACATACATTGGTGAACGATTTCACTTCTTCATTAATCAACAATAATTGCGTTTCGCTTAGCTGTTTATTTTGTGCTAAGGCATTTAGTTTCGCAAAAAAATATTTAGCAACGGTATTTGGTCGATGTTTCGTTGCAATCGCTACTGCCCTTGGAAGACTTAGCGACCCGTGCAGTCTGTTTGCTTCGGGTTTGCTTAACCAACAAGTTAGCCAACCCATTGGTGGATTGATCAGAGATTTGAATAACCCGTTTGGTATTTTGAAATTCACCAGCGCAGTTGGTGTCCCACTCGCCTTGGCTCACCTCGGTGTCAATGTTGTCCAGCAGCCGCTTGAGCGTATTATTTGACAACATAAATAAGCTGAGCTTACGCGCCTCGTAAGGGTTAGGGCGAGATGATCCGCTCAATGTTTGCCACACGCCAAACCCAAGCTTATCTGCGCCTAGCTTGTAGGCCGCAGTATCTAGCCCGATACCACTCAATTTGATGGCGTCCGAACTCACAAAATCTTCTGCCACCAGAACCACAGAGTTGCGCAAATCGCTATCTGCCACCATCACGAGCATGTCTAGGTCAAAACCAGCGTGGTCAACTTTGGGTGAAGGCATCACCACCAATGCCACTAGCTTGCCAGGCGCTAAGCCCCAAGGCTTGCATGTCACATAAGCCGTATTTGGCTCAACAGAACTATTACTTAAATCTTGCGCCGCCTCTACCTGACGTATTGGCGCTTTAAGCTGGTACTTAGCCTGCGCAGCAATACGCTGTATTTGCTGAGCGTTGAGATTGCATTGCGCAGGGGCAGCGGCTGAGGCCGCCTTAGTTTGCGCCCAAGTCAGTGATGTACATAGTGCAAAGAGGACTGCATAAGATTGGATTAAACGGCGCGATGGTAGGCTGATTTGCATAGTCAAATGTTAGCAGACGTGCTGGCTGCAAAGCTTTAGTAACGAATCACGCAACAAGCAACTCTCACGAAGACCCAGATGCATTACAATTGCATTACACATTATAGGAGCCACCATGCGAACCGCCACCCTGCCCGCTGTACGCGTTAGCCCAGACACTAGGGCATTGATTGAATCAGTGCTTAAAGAAGGCGAAAGCTTATCCACTTTTATAGAAGAAACTGTTAGAAAGCATGCTGCTTGGCGCAAAGAAGATGAGGCCTTCCATGCTAGAGCCGCCTTAGCCTCTAAACGTCTTGCCGAAGGGGGTAAGTTTTTCACTGCCGAAGAAAGCATTGCTCGCTTGCGTGCGCAAGTGCAGCGCGTACGCGATAAATTGGCAACAGAACCATCCACAAAGGCAGTGCGTAAAACCACAGTCACCAAGACAGTCAGCGCGAAGCCCCGCCGCACTCAGCGCACAGCCGCATGAAGCGCTACAAGGTCATCGTAACCCCCGAAGCGCAAGAAGACATCGAAAGACTACAAAGCTTCTGGCTACAAGCTGCAGGCCCTGAGATCGCAGACAGAGCTATTGACACTATAGTCAAAGCGCTGGACTTTTTAATCACCTTTGCGCACAGTTGCCGAAAAGCCAAAGCTCAAGTCTCCGACAAGCCATGCCGCGAGCTAATCATTCCATTTGGAAGTTCAGGTTATTTAGCTTTGTTTGAAATTCAAGAAGATGCTAAGCGCGTGGCTATTTTGGCGGTGAAACATCAGCG
>JANOXZ010000081.1:0-7518 GCA_031418695.1 Synechococcales cyanobacterium VAR_35_metabat_10 | reverse complement strand
CTTGACCAAGCCGATGTTCCATAACGTTTTTGCCACTTGGATGTATTTCCCGCAGGCAGTGGCCGATCGATTACAAATTCCCTGGACAGTCCAAAATGGCGTGATTGAGGTAGTTCATGACTTTGTACCAATTCCTGAACGCTGGTCAACTCTGCGATCGAAGCTGCACTTTGTTTTAGAGCCGGTTTTGGCTCAATTAGGCGATCGTAGACCTTCCCACTGGCGAGAATATCTGAAAGCGGCGCTGTTCTGTTGCCCCTTTTTGACCATGAACCTACGAGACTCCGCGAAGTTTCCGCCCTCCATTACGTTGTTGGGTTTATCCCTGGCCATAGAAATGGGCAGTGCGGGGGCGGGAGTCCTCGATCGAGAGCTAGACATTTTGTTTGGTGCTGACTAGTTGCCTAGTGATAAATGGACTAATGTAAACTGCTTCTTAAAATAAATGGCTAATTTCAAAGAAGCCATTTACAGTGTTAAGTGGCGGCCAATAGTCTGTAATAAAAAATCATGAGTCAACCAACTCCCTATGAACGGCTTGGCATTGGTATGGATGCCTCTTTTGAAGAAATCCAAGCGGCAAAGAAGCACCTACAATCATCTAGCGGTGGAGATCAGCGGGCGATCGATGATGCTGAAGCTGCCTACGATTCCATTTTGATGGATCGGCTGAAAATGCGTCAAGAAGGCAAAATCAGTGTGCCAGAGGGCATTAGGTTTCCTGAGAAATCGGTGCAGACGATGTCTTTGCCAAAGCTCGCCCCCCCGAAAGTGGTTAGCGATAAGTTGGGCGACTTAGTCGAGATGCCCACTGGTCGTAATTTGGCCATCGGGGCTGGAGTCGCTACCGTATTAGCGGCTTCTGCGGCTCTACCAGATGCCAATAATGATGGCTTGCCGTTGCTGTTGGCTTTGAGTGCTGGCTATACGCTGTTTACTTTGAAGGTGAAGAGCAATAAGTTAGGACGGGCTTTTGCAATTACTAGTTTGGGATTAGTCGGTTCGATCGCCTTAGTTGTTGCGGTACTTAGTATTTCGGGTTTATCTGTTGATGGTATGTTGGCTGGTAAGATCTACGCCTTGGGTGCAATTGTCACTCTTTGGTTAATTGGTAGTTTCCTGAAATAGCAACATGTTTCTGTTGCTTGTGTTATTGATTCGATCTTCTTTGGCATAGCAAATATGGAAAACATTCAACTTACATTGAAGTTGAATGTTTACTTGTAAACTTATGATTTGTAGATAGATAGGAAGACTTTAATTAAGCTGCAATCTTTTCTACAACTTCAGAAACCACGATCGGCTCATTAGGCAACTCTGCTAACTGCTCACCAATCTCTTGACGCACAATATCTCGATATTCCATAAAGTGCTCATTCTGGGCGCAGACAGACAGATAGTGATCGAATACCTTGGGGTTATAAATCAAAATTCCCACCAAATGATGCCAGAATTTCCAGCGAGTGCTGCGCAAAATACCCTGTCGCCAAATTACCAAAAACAAAGCACGCAGAATAATAAGTTCGGGGAATTGAGCCGGGGGCATGTGGCGCGGTGCGCCCATTTGGCGGAAACAGCGATAAGTCCGATCAAGGAACTTTTCAGGTTCATAAATCTCGTTAAAAGCCTCTACATACTCATTGGCAATCTCCGTCAAGGGGCGAGTGGGCACAAAGTTCATCAAGGCGGTTTGGTTCAGGCTGGCATTCTGGCTACTCAGGCGACCTTCCCGTTCTAGGCGATGCCAAAGAGCGGTATTTGGTAACGCTTGAAGCATGGCAAAAGTGGTGGTCGGAATCCCAGATTGTTCAACGAACTGGACGATTCGATTACCAGCCCCAGTTTTTTCGCCGTCAAAGCCAATAATAAAACCAGCCATTGGTCGGAGTCCGACTTTGGTGATGGCAGCGATCGAATCACTCAGAGAGCCACGGGTATTCTGGAACTTCTTTGTCAGCGCCAAACTCGCTTCATCAGGAGTTTCGATGCCAATAAACACCGCTGCAAAATTGCATTCCACCATCAAATCCATTAGTTCTGCATCTTGAGCTAAGTCGATCGAAGCCTCGGTATCAAACCGGAAAGGATATTTATGCTCAGCCTGCCAGTCTTTCAGAGCATTCAGCAACAGTTTCACGTTGCGCTTATTGCCAATAAAGTTGTCATCTACCATAAACACTCCCCGTCTCCAGCCCAAGTCATACAAACATTGCAGCTCGGCCAAAATCTGTGCTGGTTCCTTAGTGCGGGGTTTGCGACCATACAACACAATAATGTCGCAGAATTCACATTGGAAAGGGCAACCCCGGGAAAACTGCACCGACATCATGTCGTAAGCATCTAGTTCCAATAAATCATAGCGAGGGACTGGGGTGCCCGTCACATCCGGCTTCTCGCCGTTGGCTGCTCGGAAAACACCACTGGTATCTCCTCGTTTGATCGCCTCTACAAACATCGGGAGAGTAATTTCTCCTTCATCCAAAATCATAAAGTCAGCAGTTTGCACCATTTCTGGTTGAGAAGTAGGATACGGCCCACCAACTGCCACTAAGGTATTGTGCTGTTTAGCAATTTGGATTTGAGCTAACAAATCATCTTTTTGTACAATCATCGCCGACATAATTGCAATGTCTGCCCACTGCCATTCTTCTTCGGTTACGGCACGAATATTGCGATCAACTAATTTAAACTCCCAAGTTTGAGGCAAAATTGCAGCCACAGTTACCAAGCCTAATGGGGGCAACACTACTTTGCGGTTGACTAATTCCAGGATTTTTTCGTAAGACCAAAAAGTCTTGGGAAACTGCGGATAAACAAGTAGTGCGCGCACAGAACCTCGGGGTGATGAAGGGAGCAACCGAACCCCGTCATGCTAGCACATACATTAAATTTGCTTAGAATTTAATGGATTATTATTAAATTGCCGCTACTTTTTGAAAATCATGAAACTCAGTGAAATTGTGCCTTGGGGTCGATCGTTAGCCGAATATCAATTAATGTTTTCACTGACAGATGCTGACTTATCTCGTAACATCCTAGGCTGTGGCGATGGCCCCGCTAGCTTCAATGCCGAGATGACCGATCGAGGATATTCAGTAGTATCAATTGATCCGGTCTATCAATTCTCGGCAGCAGAAATTCGGCAGCGGGTGCAAGATACCTATGAACCGATTATTTCTCAGGTAAAACAGAACACCGATCGATATATCTGGAAGAATTTCGCCAATGTAGACGAGCTAGGCCAAGCGCGGTTGGCCAGCATGGAAAAATTCCTAGTGGATTTTGCGAGGGATGGATCGCAACAGCGATATGTCAATGAATCTTTGCCCAGCTTGGCTTTTGCAGATCAGCAGTTTGATTTATGTCTCTGTTCGCATTTGCTATTTTTGTATGCCGAGCAATTATCTTTGGAGTTTCATTTGGCATCAATTCGTGAACTGCTGCGGGTTTCTGGCGAAGTGCGGATTTTTCCATTGCTGCAACTGAATTGCGACCCTTGCCCTTATTTGGATCCAGTGATTCAGGAGTTTTCTGGCGCAGGTTATAATGTGCAGGTGTTGCCGGTGGAATATGAATTTCAACGCGGCGGCGATCGAATGCTGAAAATCAGCAAGCAGCTACTGAATCATTAATAAACCAACATTTTTAAAAAATCTTATGAAAACTTGGCTTGCCCTGGGCGGAATTGTTGCTCCCTTTGTAATTGTTTTACCTGCTGTCGCCAGCTCATCGGCAGAAGTAGCCAAAGTAGCTAAAGCAGTGACTGTCTTAATTAAAGCTGGTGGAGAACAGGGGTCGGGGGCAATTATTAATCGTACTGGTAATACCTACACGGTGTTGACTGCTGCTCATGTGGTGAAAAAGACTGATCGCAAGTACACGATCGAACTCAATGATGGCCAAGTTTATCCGATCAGCGGTTTCAAACTAGCTCCCAATGGCAACCTAGATTTAGCGGTGGTGCAGTTTAAAAGCGATCGATCTTATTCCACCATCAAAATCGGTAACTCCAACAGCGCCGAAGAAGGTACTACTGCCTATGTAGCCGGTTTCCCTTTTGCCACAGCGGCCATTACCCAATCGGTCTACACCTTCAGCGATGGCAAAATTACCGCCAACAGCTCCAAACCTTTCGCCAATGGATATTCGATCGTTTATAGCTGCAACACCCTCCCAGGGATGAGTGGTGGCCCAGTACTGAATGACAAGGGTGAACTGATTGCAGTGCATGGCAAAGGTGATAACCAAGAACGCCTCAAACAGTCGGAAGTTAACTCTAGTGTGTGGGTGAAAACTGGCTTCAACTTGGGTATTCCGGTCAATACTTTCACCCAAGTTGCTAGCACCATGGGAGTCACGTTGAACAACAATGTGCCTCAGGTTGCTGCCCAACCCCGGAAAACTACCGCTGATGACTTTTTTGTTACCGCCGCCAATCAATCTCTACAGGGCAATTATCCAGGGGCGATCAATAGTTTGAATCAAGCCATTAAAGCTAAGCCTGATTACAGTGTGGCCTATATTGCTCGGGCAGAAGCCAATCTGTATCTTGATAACCCTCAAGAAACATACCGTGATGCTAATTTGGCGCTGAAATACAAGCCTAATTCTGATGAAGCCTATGCTTTACGGGGAGCAGCGAGTGTTGGTGTTGATCTCCCATCAGCCTATGCTGATTTTGATAAAGCTTTGGCTCTTAATCCCCGGAATAGTCGTGCACATCTCTACCGGGGCTTTGCTGAACTTCTTTACGAAGATCCCCAAAAAGCACTGCGGACAATTAACAAAGCTTTAAAAAATGACCCCAACTTGGGTGATGCCTATGCCGTGCGAGCGACAGCCAAGCAACTATCTGGTGATCCACAAGGCTCAGAAGCTGACTTTAAACGGGCACTACAGATTAACCCCAACAGTTTTTTGGCCTATGCCTACCGTGGATATATCCGGGCAATTGTGGGTAATCCATCATCTGGATTTGCCGATTTAGATAAAGCGATCGCCCTTAGCCCCAAAAACCCGATCGGTTATTTGCTCAAAGGACAGGCCTATGTGGGAACCGGCAAATATGCTCAAGCAATTCAACAATTTAATCAGGCATTGAAGCTGAAGCCCAATTATGACATTGCCTATGCCAATCGCAGTATTGCCTATATGTCTTTAGAAAAATATCAGCAGGGGTTAGCAGATGCTGAGAAAGCGTTGAGCATCAACCCTAATAGTGAAACTGCTTATCAAGCAAGATCTCTTTACTACATATTCAAAAAACAGTTCCAAAAATCTCTGGCTGATGCTAATAGGGCACTGAGTATTAATCCTTCTTCGCCAGACTCTATTGCTGTAAAAGGGTTAGCTTATGTAGGCCTGAACGAATTGGCTAAAGCCAGAACCACCTTGAAGCAATCGGCTAAACTTTATGAAGCTCGCAACAATCGGGGTGAGGGCTATCAAGCTGTGATCAAAATTTTGCAATTGCTGGGATAGGTTTCGGTAGTTTCAATACTGTGGCTCACGCCGGACGTGCCCGCGAAAGAATAGTCTGCCTAGATTATTTCAGATGGTGGCAAACTTAATGCTCTGGTTTTCTTGTCATTCTCACAATTGGTTTGCAAAACTTAACAATTCTCTTGACTCTTCAAGGAACTTGCGCGAAACTTACAGGGGAGTACTTACACCTACGAGCAAAGACTTTTGTGGCGATTTATTTCGTCAGATTATTAAGTCTCAACTCTTTAGCCAGATCCTTCAAAACCTTTCACCGCAACTGGTATAGCCCATGACCATGGAAACCTTGGAGTTCGTAATCTACCCAGATGGACGAGTACAAGAAACCGTTACGGGCATCGTTGGTAGCTCTTGTGCCAAGGTGACAGCCGAAATTGAAGCAGTCCTGGGTCGGGTAGTTGCCCACCAGCCTACAGCAGAGTTCTTTGAACAAGAAAACACTCAGGCTGTTACAGAAACCAATACCAACTTCACTACTTGGTAGCCCATCACCACCCTACTTCTCTCCCCCCAAATCTTATGTCTCACTTTAGCAACATCAAAACTCAAATTCGCAAAGTGGAATTCTTAGCCGCAGCCCTCAGCGACCTAGGCGTTGAATGGAAAAGTGGCCCGCAGCAAGTGCGTGGATATCAGGGACAAAGCCTCACGGCAGATGTGGTGATTGCCCAAGAAAATGGTTATGACGTAGGCTTTAGCCATAACGGCCAAGAATATGAACTAGTGGCCGACTTACAGTTCTGGCAGCAAAATTGGTCAGTAGATAGATTCTTGAGTCAAATCACTCAACGCTATGCCTACCATGCAGTAAAGGAATCAGCCGCCCAACAAGGCTTTCAAGTGGCCGAAGAACACAATCAGCAAGACGGATCTGTGCGGTTAGTCGTGCAGCGCTGGTCTGCGTAATGAGCGGTAATGCCCCAAATAACTCACCAGAGTTGGGCGGTGTACTTCGCGATATCAGCGATAGATCGGGTTTTGAACCAGAGCTGGGCGGCATGGTGCGCCAGCGGGGAGTTTATGTAGACGAGCTAACCTGCATTGGCTGCAAATTCTGCGCCCATGTTGCCCGCAATACCTTTTATATTGAGCCAGAAAATGGTCGATCAAGAGTAGTGCGTCAGGATGGCGATTCTGAAGATACTGTGCAAGAGGCGATCGATACCTGTCCAGTCAACTGTATTCAATGGGTGGATTACACCGAGCTGAAAAAATTAGAAGCCGAGCGCGAATTCCAAGAAATCCCTGTAGCCGGTTTTTTGGTCGATCGAGCAGCCTTGGCGGTCAAAGTGCGCAAGAAGAAAGCAGCCAGCAAAAAAGCTCAGCAACAGCCACCTAAATAGACTCTCTTAATGAACTGCTATAATGGCAGGTCGATGTTCGGGAGTCTTGGGATGATTGCCATTGCCAGCTTTTATAAATTTATTGCGATCGACAACTGCCCAGAATTACAAGCGCAGTTGCAGAGCTATTGTGAAGCCCATGAAATTAAGGGCACAATCTTAATTGCCACCGAAGGTATCAATGGTTCAGTCTGTGGCAGTACTGAGACTGTTAATTCTGCTCTAGCCTTTTTGCGCCAAGACCCGCGCTTTGCAGATCTCAGCCATAAATCTGCCATCTGCACCGGCAAGCCGCCGTTTTTAAAGCTGAAAATTAAAATCAAAGCCGAGATTGTCACTCTGCGAGAACCCTTAGCCAATCCTAGCCAGCAAGTGGGCACCTATGTAGCACCACAAGACTGGAATGCTCTTATTCAAGATCCTGAGGTCTTAGTCATCGATACACGTAATGCCTATGAAGTAGAGATTGGAACTTTTAAGGGATCGATCGATCCCCATACCGATGCTTTCACCGATTTCCCCGAGTACGTGCGCCAAAATCTTAACCCGCATGAACACCGCAAAGTAGCGATGTTTTGTACCGGCGGCATCCGCTGTGAAAAAGCGACTTCTTTGCTACTTGCCGAAGGCTTTTCCGAGGTCTACCACCTAGAAGGTGGCATCTTAAACTACC
>JANOXZ010000080.1:0-1550 GCA_031418695.1 Synechococcales cyanobacterium VAR_35_metabat_10 | reverse complement strand
GCACTTCGGCCGCCAAGCGCCCGAGGACGACGGCAGGCTCCGAACCATCCTTTGGCATTCTTCCCTCCACCAGCTTGAGTTTGTCCGCGCGCAGTTTGCCGTTTTCGATATCGCGTGCGGCAATCTCCTCGCGCATGTCCTTGAGCGACATCACCTCGATAGAGCCGATGGTCATGCCGTTGACCATCTCGCCCGCGTCGAGCTTGTCCAGTTCCTCGCGCGACAAACTGGCGAGGGCCAGCGCCTTGCCTATCGAGCCACGACCTTGCGCCGCAACGGTGGTCAGTAGCGGGCGCGGCTGGTTGTTTGGCAGCAACAGGGCGTGCGCGACCAGCATCATCTTTTGCGCCGTGTCCATGCTGAAATTGCAGCGCGTCTGAATGAAGGTGGTGAACCCGTTGCCGTGACCGAAGCGCGCCTTGATACGGATCAGCGCAGCGCCACCCACCGCGAATTCAAGCGCCACGCGCGAGGCCACACCGTTGGCGACCATTGTCAGGCGCTCTTCGTTGTACTCCTCGCCGTCGTGGAACCGCGCCTCCGCGTCGGCGACTTGCAGCGCCATCGACTTGTTGTGATCGGCCTCCTCGCGAATGACTTCGGGCAGGGTTGCGCCCAAGCTCTCGGTGATCGGCTCGGGGGCGCTCAGTGTTTTTCTAGCCATTTTTTCTACTCTCCGGGGTTTTCAAAAACCGCTTCGAGCGGTTTTTGGGTCAAAAATCAGGGTGGTGAAAAACCGCTTCGAGCGGTTTTTGCTCTGCGGGCAGGTCACGGTTCCCTCGAAAACCGTTGCTTGGTTTCGTCGATGCGGCGCTGGATGTTGGCGAGGCCGGACGTGTGCGCCAGCGCGATCTGCACCAGTTTTGGGCCCAGTCGCCAGCCGTCTTTTTTGTCGGGCATTTCCTCGACGATGCCCTCGTCGACCATCGCCGAGAGCATGCGGGTGGTGGTGCTGGGGCTCTCTTTCACGGCGGCGGCGATCTCGCCGGTGCGCAAGCCGCGCACCTCGTGCCCGGCCAGCACCAGCAGGATGCGCAGCGCGCGGCGCGTTTGCAGTTGGTCGGTGGCGGCGCTCACTTGTTGGTTCCGGCGCGACCGCGCTTTTGCTCGATGCGGTAAATCAGGTGGCCTTCCTCGGTGCCGGACGCCCACGCGTCACAGGCGGCGCTGCCCTCGGGGTACGGGCAGTTGGCGCGCACACCCTCAAGCCGCGAGCGCAACGCCTGCATCACGCCATCGCGGTATTCGAGGCTGCGTGGCGGGCGGTCAGGGTGGAACGATTCGGCCATCAGGGTGAGGACGGTTTTCATTTCGCTTCCTTGGTTTCGGCTTGCGCCGCTTTTGCGAGCAGGGCGAAGGCCGCGCGATTGACGGTAACTGCCAGATCGGTTGCCGCCCAGCAGTCGGAGCCGCGCCCCTCGTCGCTGGCCTTCTGCGCGTCATTGCCGAGTTGTGCGGCGCTGCAAGCCAGCGCAAAGGCTCGGCTAAGCAGCCCTTGAGCTTTGGGGTTAGTCGGGTTCATGCGGCCACCTTCAAGCCGAGCTTCTGGG
>JANOXZ010000079.1:0-10909 GCA_031418695.1 Synechococcales cyanobacterium VAR_35_metabat_10 | reverse complement strand
AATCCTGCGATTTTCAGTTTGCATTCCGACGATCGAAGTCTGCATTTCAACAATCAACTTACGATCTTCATCAGCAGATTCTGCCAAAGTCGCAATCATCTGCACCACATCTTCAACGCTTTGCCTCATTTCAGTTTGAGTCGATCGAATCTCAGCCTGGTTTGCTTGAGTTTGCTGTTGTTGCTGTTCAATCCCAGTTTGGAGCACACGAGTTTGCTGCTGTTGCGTCGTGAGCAGCACAGCTTCTGCCATTGCTTCTAATCGGTCTAGTCTAGATTCTGTGATGGCTTGTGTCGTTTTAGTTGCTTTATGCTCAACTTGATTTTATTGTAAACCGATACTGGTTGTCATATTTTGGGGATCGACCATTACAAATCATCCCTGCTGGCGACGACTATGGCGAATATAGACCAAGTAAACAACCAAAACAATAAACATGATGCTAGCTAAGATCAAATTAGTGCTGCGATCCATATTGGCCATAGTGTTTTGATAAGTGGCAATAATTCGATCGCCAGCAAATAAACTTACCACTGCTCCGGCTGCTAAAAATGGTCCGAGGGGAAACTTGCGGCGACTACTGCCCAGTAATACAGCACTGCCCATTACTACTGATCCAACCAAAGATGCCATACCACCAGTGAGTACTACTCCTGACCAGCCTAACCAAGCACCAACCATCCCCATCAGCTTGGCATCGCCGCCACCTTGGGCTAACTGACCCATCAATAAAGTGCCTAGGATTTGGATGATGTCATAGATCCAGATTCCTAACACCATTCCTCCGATCGAACCCACAAAATACTGCACCGCCCCAACGATCGTCTGAGTTTCTTGATAGCCCACAAAGGTTTGGAACACCACACCCAACACTAACCCAGAGCTAGTCAAAGGATTCGGTAAAGTCATAGTGTCTAGATCGATCGCCGCCAAAGCAATTAGCCAAGCCAACAGTAAGCAATAGCCCCCTGTTTGCCAAGTGGCACCAAACCGCCAAAAAGTAGCCAGCCACATGAAAGCTGTAAAAGTTTCCACCAGCGGATAGCGCACTGAGATTGATGTATGACAATGACGACAGCGCCCCCCTAACATCAACCAGCCCAAAATCGGAATATTTTCCGTCAAGCCCAGCTTATGCCCGCACTTCGGACAGCGGGAAGGCGGCCACAACAAAGAGATCCCGGCAGGGAGTCGATAGATTACCACATTCAAAAAACTGCCAACACAAGACCCGAGGCCAAAAACTAGCCCCGCCAGAATCATTTGTTCGTCAGGCATAATTAATATCTAGTCCCGCTACGCATCTCTTTTAGTGAGATAAAACGCTCTTGCGGTAACAATACTGGCGCTTGGCGAAACAGCAACTTACCCCGATAAGAAATTGGATCCAACACCACCCCGATCGGCTCCTTGGCACGATGCTCATGGATTTGCAAGTATTTTTGATACAGGGCGCGGGCAGTACCGACTAAATCTAGCTCTTCTGGCTCATAGAAATTTTCTACTTCAGAAGGAGTATTAGTCTGACTAGATGCCTGGGAATGTTGTGTTTCCATGTTTATTTAAATTTTAGCTAATGCTTGAACTAACAACTCGCCCATTTGCTTACAACCTACTGGAGTCATCCCTGGAGACATAATATCGCCGGTGCGATAATTGCCATCTAACACCGTCAGGACGGCGTTTTCCATTTGTTGAGCAGCTTCTGGTTCATTTAGCCCATACTTCAGCATCATTGCAGTGCTGAGTACTTGAGCAAGTGGGTTAGCTTTATCTTGCCCAGCAATGTCGGGTGCAGAACCATGTACTGGTTCAAATACTCCCAAACCGCTGGCTCCGAGGCTTGCGGAAGGCAACATGCCAATGCTGCCAGTGAGCATCGCGGCAATATCTGACAAAATATCGCCAAATAAGTTGCTAGTCACAATTGTATCGAATTGTTTGGGCGATCGAACCAATTGCATGGCCGCGTTATCCACATACATGTGAGTTAGTTCAACATCGGGGTATTCTTTGGCAATTTCGATTACCCGATCGCGCCAGAACTGAGACACTTCCAATACATTGGCTTTATCTACCGAGCAGAGTTTTTTTGTCCGCTTCTGGGCGGTTTCAAAAGCCACCCGGGCAATGCGATCGATCTCTGATCCGGTATAGGCCATAGTATTTACCCCGCGCTGTTCGCCGGTTTCGGTGCTAAATACGCCGCGCGGCTGGCCAAAGTAGATGCCACCGGTTAATTCCCGCACCACCATAATATCTACGCCTTCAATTACTTCTCGCTTCAGGCTCGAAGCATCGATGAGCTGCGGAACGATCGAAGCCGGTCGGAGATTGGCAAATAATTCTAAGCCCGATCGCAGACCCAACAGGCCAGTCTCGGGGCGTTGGGCACGGGGTAAGTTATCCCACTGATAGCCACCGATCGCTGCCAACATCACCGCATCACTGTCTTTACAAACAGCTAAAGTCTCTGGGGGTAAAGGGTTACCAGTGGCTTCGATCGCTGCCCCACCAATGAGGGCTTCTTTAAATACAAAGTTGATGCCACCTTTGGCTCCCACTGCTTTGAGCATTGCCACCGCCACTGTTGTAATCTCTGGCCCAATGCCGTCGCCAGGTAACAGGGTGATTCGGTAGTTTTTGCTCATGGTTTGTCTCCAAAGGATTGATGGTTCTAGATTTTATCAAAATTGTGGCTATGAATATTATGGGAAGGGAGTGAAAATTTTGGCGATGCTATGGCCGATCAATGGTGGCCTGATGAGCCAATAAATCTCTGACAGCCGATCGCACAATGGCAATCAAGCCCGCTCGCTCATGGAATGCTGGAGAATTAGGATCTAGGTCTAGTAACCGACAAGTGCGATCAAACTCTAAAAATTTTTCTCCTAAAGATTTACCCGCTGCCACTATTTTGTACTTTGCACCCATATACAAAGAGTCATATACCTGAATAATTCCATAAATTAGCTCTAGTTCTGCTGTTTGAGTACAATTCAACTCCCCTTGGATCCAAGGACTAACTTGGGGTTCAGCTAACTTCCACATTTGATTACATCGTAATTCAATGTAGTGCAAAAGGCTGTCACTATTTGTAGCTAAAGAAAATTCTGAATCTTGATCTGCCATACAAGTTCGATCGAACAGCATTTTTAGCCAAGTGCTCAATGCTTTAGGTGTTGGTTGAAAGTACAAATACCCTCGATAGTCTGTCCAAATAATCCAATTTGCTAGATCAGTTTCTAAGTTACTGTTGGCGAGCTGTGTTATTAGTGATTCTCCCCATTCTGACCTGTTATCTAGTGATAGCTCTTTTCTATTTGATTGTGATCGAATATGAACGAACGTTCGTTCAGGTTTAGTATTAGTAAACTCAAAACCAAGTGATTTTAGAGAGACATTTGCAGTTGAATCAGAATTGCTATGTATTATCTGATAAACGATGCTACTGACGTACAGCCCTTGCTCAGCAAGGAATGCTTTTGATGTCATTGTTGTCACCAAAATAGTTTTAGAGACTATCTGCGACTGATAATAATCAATAATTAACCCAGACAATATTTTGCTAGTTTTGGCAGAAAGTGCTAAATCAGCGAATAACTTATAAGACGAAATATATGACATTTCTTAGTGCTTGATGTAATATACTAAAAAGCCGAACCTAATCTTGAATTATCTATGTATATTGATTATGTATAGTGTTTATGCCCCGCCTACCATTGAGGATTCTCTATTGCGCTGGCAGCAAGTTTGCCATTGGGCACAGGAAAATGACCGTTGTCAGCAATATCAAAAAGATGCTGTAGTACCCTGCGAGTATGGGTGGATATACTTTGTCCAGCGGGGAGTGGTGCGGCTGCATGGTCAGCAAATCAATGACTCTTTGCCAAGTTTGTATAAGTCATCGACGGCTACAGGAGTTATCGACTCTTCCAAAGATCCGACACCTTCTCTTCTATCTTTGGTGGGAACTGCTCAACCATTTGAATTAGGGCGAAATCCCCATCTGCGGATTCAGGCTACCGCTCATACCCGTAATACTGAAGTGCTGCGCATTCATGCGCGGGAGCTGTCTTTGGTGCCCGGTTTTGAAATGGATACACTACAGGCTTTTCGCTATCAGCATCAGCAGCAAATGCTGCGGCTCAATAATCTTACCCGAGGTCGAACGGTAGATCAGCTCTTAGGCTATCTGCATCTTTTGGCAGAAGAGTTTGGAGAAGAAGATAGTGCTGGTCTTCATATTCCCTTTGTGTTGACCCATTCTCAATTGGCTGGGGCGATCGGTTCTACCAGAGTCACGATCACGCGGATGTTGGGCGAGCTGCGCAAATATGGTGAAATCAAAATGTCTAGCGGTAATCGAATTTCTCTACCTCTGCGCAAAAATCCGCTGTTGCATCTGCACCTGATAGAATAGAGCCGCTCTGGTTTGGCAGGTGCTGCAACAAGAATTTTGAAAACAAAGAAACAGTTTGGACAGCATTGGCTACGCAGTGAGAAGGTGCTCGATCGCATTATGGTGGCCGCGGCTCTGAGTGCAGACGATCGAGTATTAGAAATTGGCCCCGGGATGGGAGTCTTGACTACCCGGCTGGTGAGGAAGGTGCCGGTGGTGGCGGTGGAGATCGATCGAGATCTCTGCACTCATTTAGTAAAGAAACTAGGTAATTTGGATAATTTTTTGCTGCTTCAGGGCGATTTCTTGCAGATGGATGTTATTGAACAACTCACAAACTTCCCCCGCTTTCAACAGCCTAATAAGGTGGTTGCTAATATCCCTTACAACATTACTGGCCCCATTTTAGAGAAGCTTTTAGGTGATATTTCAGCGCCACTGGCTCCGGCCTTTAGCAGCATTACCTTGTTGGTACAGAAAGAAGTAGCCGAAAGATTGACAGCTAAACCGGGCACCAAAGCCTTTGGCGCTTTTACAGTGCGGATTCAGTATTTAGCTGACTGTGAGTTAATTTGTCCGGTGCTAGCCAAGGATTTTTCGCCGCCGCCCAAGGTAGATTCAGCGGTGATTCAGTTACGACCTCGGCCTTTTTTGCAAGTGGCTGAACAGCCTTTGTGGTTAGATAAACTGGTACGGATGGGTTTTAGTAGTCGGCGCAAGATGTTACGTAAGAATTTGCAGTCATCGATCGCTGGTAATCCTGACGAAAATCGGGAAAAAATTGGTGGTTTATTAACCCAGTTAGGGTCAACAGCAGAAGCCCGAGCTGAAGATCTCAGTGTTGGTCAATGGATTGAGCTGAGTAATATTTTGGGTAAAGAGGAAATCTTGGAATCACCTGAAACCTAGATCGTGGGCAGTGCTATCACCTAACGGTGACGCTACGCGAACCGATAGGTCGTCTGTTAAGACTTACGACTCCGCTCAGCAACTGCCCACCCTACAATGGATCCCAGAGAAGGTCAATGGATTGAGCAATGTATTACATCGAGAGCAACAAATATGAGTCAGTCAGAATCGAAGCCCGCCCTAAAAGAAAAACTAACTTTTAGTACCAAGATGGCTTACGGGGCTGGGGATTTAGGGCCTGCTATTACGGCGATGGTATTGCTGTCATTTCTTTCGCCTTTTTTGACTAATGTGGCGCATCTCAGTCCCGGCTTGGCGGGTCAAAGCCAGTTGGTAGGCAAAATTTGGGATGCTATTAATGATCCGATCGTGGGCATGATGAGCGATCGAGGCGATGTATTTGGGGAGAAAATTAAACAGCGTTGGGGGCGGCGTTATCCTTGGATGTTGGTGGGGGCGATTCCCTTTGGTTTGTTTTTCTTTTTGCAGTGGCTGGTGCCGTTTGGGGTGGAGAATCAGTTTGGTCTGTTTATTTTTTATACTTTTATCTCCATTTTGTTCAACACTTTTTATACGGTAGTGAACTTGCCATATACGGCGCTGACGGCAGAGTTGACTCAAGATTATGATGAGCGCACTAGCCTGAGCAGCTTTCGGTTTACCTTTTCGATCGGCGGCAGTATTTTGGCTTTGTTAATCGCCACGGCTGCTTTTAATGTAAAAATTCCACCGCAGGCACAATATTTATGGATTGGCGGTATCTGTGGGATAATTTCGATTTTGCCGTTATTTTGGTCGGTATTCGGCACGCGGCGACAGGCCAAGTTAAATGCTGAGGCACAGGATGAATCGGCTAATATGAGCTGGTTGGAGCAAATGCGATCGGCTTTGGCTAACAAGCCTTTTTTATATGTGATTGGAATTTATTTGTCTTCTTGGTTTAGCCTGCAACTTACCGCAGCCGTAATTCCCTATTTTGTGGTGGATTATATGCGGATGAGTAATAAGGACATGCCATTGGTAATGTTGGCGGTGCAGGGAACAGCATTAGCGATGTTATCGGTATGGAGTAAGCTCGCACAAAAACTAGGTAAAAAGACTGTATATGTAATTGGCATGATTACATGGATATTTGCCCAAGGTGGTTTGTTCTTGTTACAGCCGGGACAGGTTGGTTTGATGTACGGATTAGCCATTTTAGCTGGTATTGGGGTGTCCACAGCTTACTTAATTCCTTGGTCGATGTTGCCAGATGTAATTGAATTGGATGAGTTAAATACGGGTAAAAGAAGGGAAGGTTTCTTCTATAGCTTTATGGTATTTAGTCAGAAGATTTGCTTGGGATTCGCAGTAGCATTAATGCTGCAAAGCCTTGATGCTACTGGCTTCAAGCCGCCAGTGAATGATATTTCACAAGTGCAAGCTCCAGAAGTTTTAATGGCAATTCGCTGGTCGATCGGGCCAATTCCTACTCTATCTTTGATCTGCGGTTTAATTTGTGCTTATTTTTATCCTATTACAAAAGAACGTCACCAACAGACTTTATTGGCTTTAGCAGAACGAAAGCAAATGAGTGAGCCAAAATAATGAATATGTAGCTCATTTAACAAAGTATTTTTTTGAATCAATGTGTTACAAGGCCGATTTTCAGGGAATGTTATTAACAGTTGGCAGTAATTGCCTGTCCTATCTTGAAGAAGGTTTTGTAAATGAACTCATCCAAATATAGTAGTAAACGTCAGTCTGTTTTGAAAGGCTTGCAATACGAAAAAGCAGTCCAAATTGTCACCCAAGGGAACGAGCTATTTAATGAAGGTCATTGCCAAGAGGCGATCGAATGCTACGATCAGGCGATCAATCTGGAGCCTTATGATTACAATGCTTGGTACAGTCGGGGCATAGCTTACATTAGCTTAGAGAAATATTCAGAAGCTATTGAAAGTTTTGAATGTGCCCTTGAAGTTAATCCAAATTTTTATCAAGCTTGGTACAATTATGGTGTCGCGCTCAGTGGTTTAGGCAGATTTACTGCTGCGGTGAAAATCTTCGATCAGGCATTAGAAATTAATCCTGCTGATGGCGAATCTTGGTACAGTCGTGGTTTAGTTTCCGATAAATTAGAAAAATATGATGAGGCGCTGATTAGTTACGAAAATGCGATATGTGTGAATGGAGACAATCACCAAGCTTGGTATAATCGGAGCTGTACCTTAAATAAAATGCAGCGGTATGAGGATGCTTTTGCTAGTTGTAATCATACTTTGGCAATTCAACCAGAGTTTTATCCTGCATGGAAGAACCGTAGCTATTCTCTAGAGAAATTAGCTCGTTACCAAGAAGCACTCAACAGCTACAATATTGCTATCTCTTTTCAAGCAGATGATGCTGATGTTTGGTACAATCGCGGCAATACTTTGGTGCAATTAGGGCAGTATCAAGAAGCTATTAGGAGCTATGGTCAAGCATTAGAAATTGACCCCAATCTATACAAGGCTATGGGGAATTGTGGGGTGGCTTTGAGTCATCTAGATGAGACTGAACAGGCGATCGCTATTTACAAAGAAGCGATAAAAATCAGGCCAAATTATTATCAGGCTTGGTACAACTGCGGTATAGCTCTCAATCATTTAGGTCAATATGAGCAGGCGATCGAAAGTTATAATAGAGCGATAAATATTCAGCCAGATGCCAATGTTTTTTATCATCGTGCTTGTACTTATGCTCTTTGGGGTAAGGTAGAAGACAGTCTCGATTCACTGCAATATGCTATCAGCATAGAGCCAGAGCAATTCATCAAATTTGCTGACCAAGATCCAGATTTTAATTCTATCCGCCACAATTCTGTGTTCACAACGTTGCTAGAAATATCAGATTTTGCTGATTATGATCTTTCCTCACTATGAAAAATAGCTGGATTTGCTGCTATCGCTGGTACAGACAAGATCATAATAGCCCTCGATAGCAACTCATCTCAATATGATGACTAGTAAAGATGATTCACCTAGATTAATATTTTTGGAGATCTACACTCGCCATCGCTGGGAAAATCATGTTATTTCTACTATACGCCAGATATTTCGCCAGAGTATGTCAACATGAAAAACGATATCACTCACTTTTCTATAACCCTTTATGAAAACGATCGAAATCCCTGGACTGGGTGTATTGCGCCAAGAGAGCGAAGATGACTGGTATTGCAGCGAACCAAGGCATATTGCGGTGCTTGGTGATGAGACTTGCTTTATTAGCATCGAGAATTATGATGAGGATCCTTGCCAGCAAGATTTTCATGTTGCTATTCAGAACTTTTTATCGATCGATGAATCAGTGATCCGCGCTGTGGAACAGCATATTTACCAATATTATCAAGACTGCAATAGTTGCTTTGATCCCAAAGACGAAGAATTTATCGAAATTGCAGCCCCTGAAGATATTTGGGAACACATTGAACTTGGTGGTGAAGCTGTGGTATCACGGCGTTTTGGTGGTGATGAAGGTATTTATATTTCTTTGTCATCTTATTGTGACTGGGAAGAAGAGCATGGTTTGCTGATGGTGTTTAAAAATGGCTTAACTGTCAATATGGTTGGCTCCTGCTCTGGACATCTCACTAACTCTGATGCTTATGCTGACAAGAAACTAGAGGATGTTATTTATCGATCAAAGTCAACTTAATCATTAATTTTTCATCAAGTGTTTGTTGGCTCATCAGTATGGGAATTATAACAAAGCAAAGGTTATAATCCGCCACACTCATTGGTCTGGCTTGAGAAATTTGGTGATGGATAAAAGCAGAAGTAAGCCCCGAAATCTGAAACCCCGGCAAATTCGTCGTAGACAAATTTGGGGTGGGTTGGCGAGTGCTGCTGTACTGGCGATCATTGTGGCTCGCTGTAGCTCAGAAGATCCCGAGCGACAGGCCAACCAACCCGTTGATATTTTGTTTTACCAAAATACTTCCTTGTGTGAGTACGATGTGAAACAACAATGGGCTGAATATGAGGTTTCCAGAAAAAACTGGTTGAAACCAAATTCTGATGAGGATATGCCCACTGCGCCTCCTCTGGCAGTAACGGACTGTGCACCTCAAATGCTTGCCGCTCAACAAGAACATGATAAAACTGCACCTGTTTACGCCACTTTAGAAGACTGTCAATCTGAGGGTGTGAAGTGCGAAAGTACTCCAGCGGGAGCGACGAATATGGGGTATCGTCCGGTATATGGCGGCACCTATATTGATCCCTACGATCGGCCTAGCTATGTTTATGTTAGCTATGGTGGTAGGCAGCACCGAGTATTTCAGTCACATATTGTATATCGGAGTAGCAGCCCTGGTCACATTGTTACCCCTTATGGTCGTCAGATTGCCCAAGGAAATTTTGGGCGAGTAACTGTGCCGCGACATACAACATTTGGATCGCCATCTCGACCCACTGGTACCGCCGGGAGAGGGACTATCAGCGGTCGTAGCAGCAGTGGCTTTGGCTCATCATTTAAAGGCACCGGTAGTGGTGGGAAGTAACGCAATATGAAACCCATAAAAATTATTCGTCGTCCCCACTGGCAGCGCCATATTCAAGAAAATGCTTACCAAGCTGATGTTTTAAGTGATGCTCAGCAGAAATATTGGGTCGAAGCTTTGGAGCAGCCCTTTGCCATTCAGTTAGATTGCACTGAAGAAACCGCGATCGCCACAGCCACTGAAGCCCTATGGAAAGTGTGTGTAGAATTCCTAGATTGGTTTTTCACTGGTAATAATGACGGTGAGGTCGATCGACGATTAGCTACTCTCAAAATCAGGCCAGAATATTGGCAGGCTATTAAAAATAGTTGGGATCGCACTGAGCCAGTAGAAGATTTTGCTCTCTGTACCCGCTTCGATTTGGCGGTGGCCAATGGACAGATTAAACTGATGGAAATTAATGGTGAGACTCCTCTGTTGGGTGCCGAAACTATCTATCAATGGAACTGGTATGTAGACTACATGAAGCATCACCAAAAAAGTCAGTTTCCCTTACCCAGTGATGCTAATCAGTTCAATGAATTTTGGGACATGATTGCTAGTCAATGGCGACGAATTCAACAGAACTATAATCTGAAGCGTCATGGCATCTCTTTTTTGGTGGATGAAAGCCTAGAAGAAGATTTAGAAATGGCCATGCAGCTAATTCAAATTCTAGAAGAAGAGGTGGATTCCACTATTTACACCCAAATAGTTTATCTGCGAGGGTTGGAAGATGAAAGGGGCAATAAAATTCAACAGGGGCTAGGTTTAGATGATGAGGGCTATTTTGTAGATCATGTAAACGATCGCATTCCGATTCTGTGGAAAATGTATGACTGGACTGATATTCAAAATGACATGGAAAATATTGGCTCTACCAATGCTCTGGCTAGTCGGTTAGAAACAGGCGAAGTCAAGGTAATCGAACCACTTTGGAAACAGGTGCTTTCTAATAAAGGCGCGTTGGCGATGATCTGGGAGCAGTTTAAAGATTCAAAATACAGTGAATATTTATTGGAGACTTATTTAGATAGCGATAATTCCCCAGAATCTACTAAATTATTATTGGGAATGCATGTTAGAAAACCCATGTT
>JANOXZ010000078.1:0-4479 GCA_031418695.1 Synechococcales cyanobacterium VAR_35_metabat_10 | reverse complement strand
TGATACATAATTTCTATACCTCATACTTTCCTGATTCTAGCGGAGAGGGCTTCTCCTGACCACAATGTTATATTATTTACAAGTACCATTGTATTAAGGTTTGCGGTCTGAATGAGAGTCATCTCAAAAAGAACACTTCGTGAATTTTGGGAATATCCTGAATATGGAGATTAGCAAGTTCCATTAGAAGCTTGGTATCGAGAGGCCACACATGCAAGTTGGCTAGATCCAATGGCAATCAAAGCCCAACACGGAACTGCTAGTATTCTTAAAGATGGTCGGGCTGTATTTAATATTGCTGGAAACAGATATCGCCTAGTTGTCTGGATTAACTATGCAACACAGACTGTCTTTATCAAGTTTATTGGAACTCACAAGCAATACGACAAAATCGATGCCGAAACAATATGATAAACACCACCATTAAGCCTATCCGTACTGAACAAGATTATGAAACCGCTCTGCTCCGGATCGAGTCTTTGATGATGGCTGAGGCTAATACTCCAGAAGCTGATGAGTTAGAAGTGCTGGCCACTTTAGTTGAGCTTTATGAAGAGAAGCACTATCCGATCGGATGGCCAGGGCCGATCGGGGCAATTCGTTTTCGGATGGATCAGGCTGGCTTATCAGAACAGGATCTGATTCCATTTTTGGGGAGTGAGGCTAATGTATCTCAAGTCTTAGCAGGTGATATGGCCTTAACAGTACCTATGATGCAGGCGCTCAATGAGCATTTAGGAATCCCGGCTGAAATGCTATTAAGACAGTCCAAAGCCTAAATTAATGCCTTGATTCTCTGTGAAGAAGCACTGTTAACTACGAAAGCAGAGCGATCGCCTGTTTCAGCAAATCAGGATCTTCACTATTTAACCAAATAATCTCAGGAATCCCCCGAAACCAAGTGCGCTGGCGTTTAGCAAACTGGCGAGTATGGAGAATAGTTAGCTCGATCGCCTCTGCTAAACTAATTTCTCCCTTCAAATACTGACGCATTTCTGCATAGCCCAAAGTATCTAAATTAGGCAATTCCCAACCATATTTATTAATTAAATCTCGCACTTCTTGCTCCCATCCCAGCTCAATCATTTGTCTGGCACGCTGCCGAATGCGCTGTTCTAAACTAGGGCAATCCAGACCAATTTGAATTATCCGATAACTGGGTGGTGCTTCGCCCTGCTGACTAGTGATCGATCGACCAGTCACATAAAAAACCTCTAGCGCCCGCAGAGTGCGATTGCGATCGTTGCCATGAATCTTGGTATCGGGATCTACCTGGCGCAGCATGGCATGAAGAATGGATTGATCGATCGCCTCTAACTGCTGACGTAACAAAGGCTGGGGAGCCACCCGAGGGATTTTCATGCCCCGCACGATCGACTTTATATATAGACCAGTTCCACCCACCAACAAGGGCGAAATACTTTTTTGATGGAAAGACCGGATTGAATTTTGCACATTGGTCTGATACTCTGCTACAGTGAGCATATCAGATGGTTCATGTGTATTAACAAAGTAATGCGGTACTACACTCTGCTCGGCTGCCGTGGGCTTTGCCGTGGCAACATCCATCTCTCGGTATACCTGACGCGAATCAGCACTCAAGATCACACTGCTTAAATGCTGTGCCAGCTTAATTGCCAGCCCAGTTTTACCAGTAGCGGTAGCACCGCAGATCACAATCAGAGCAGGAGCGGAAAGCAAAATCTAGATTCCTATGTGGATTGAAAAATATTCTCTAAGCAGTCTAAATGCGTCTATGACCCTTCTGTGATATAATTTTGGTGAGATATTACCTTTTGCTGATTTAGCACGGCTGAAAGTTCATTATTGGAGAGTTAGTCTCATGTCCGAAGATTTTGATGTAATGACCGGCGAATATGGCAGTAGCCAAATAAGAGTCCTAGAAGGGCTTGAGGCGGTGCGCGTGCGACCGGGCATGTACATTGGCAACACCACATCGTTGGGTCTGCACCACTTAGTATACGAGGTTGTGGACAACTCGATCGATGAAGCCCTGGCAGGATATTGCAAAAATATTGAAGCTTCGATCAACGCCGACGGCTCGATCACAGTGGTTGATGATGGCCGGGGAATCCCCACCGAAATCCACCCCCAAACTGGTAAAACCACTCTGGAAACAGTTTTGACTGTGTTACACGCTGGAGGCAAATTTGGTGATGGTGGTTACTCAGTATCTGGCGGTTTGCACGGGGTAGGTGTTTCGGTAGTAAATGCACTATCTGCTGATTTAGAGGTGAATGTTTGGCGGGAGCAGAACATGTACACCCAAAAGTTTGCCAAAGGTATTCCGGTAGGTGGATTGGTTACAGTGCCTACCGATAAAGCCGATCGCACTGGCACCTCGGTAACTTTTATGCCCGATACCACCATCTTTACCCATGGTATTGAGTTTGATTACGATATTTTGACCATTCGCTTTCGTGAATTGGCCTATCTGAATGCTGGTATCAGAATTTCTTTTGCCGACTTGCGCACTGGGGAAGGATATACGCCTCGCAATGAAACCTACTTATACGAAGGTGGCATCAAAGAATATATTAGCCACATCAATGAAGATAAGCAGGCACTGCACGAAGAAATTATTTATGTGCAAGGCGAGAAAAACAAGGTGCAAGTAGAAGTTGCGCTGCAGTGGTGTTCGGATGCTTACACCGATAACTTATTGGGCTTTGCCAACAATATTAAAACCAAGGAAGGTGGTACTCACTTAGAAGGTCTGAAGGCGGTGTTGACTCGGACGATTAATTCGATCGGGCGGAAGCGCAAAAAGCTGAAAGAGGGTGATGCTAATTTAGGTGGAGAAAATATTCGGGAAGGTTTGACTGCGATCGTCTCGGTAAAAGTTCCTAACCCAGAGTTTGAGGGTCAGACTAAGACCAAGCTAGGAAACTCTGAAGTGCGCGGTATTGTAGAAACAATTGTGGGCGAAACACTCACTGAGTTTTTGGAGTTTCGTCCCCATATTGCTGATGCCATTTTAGAGAAGGCGCTGCAAGCGTTTAATGCGGCAGAAGCTGCCCGCAGAGCGCGAGATTTAGTCCGTCGCAAGTCAGTTTTGGAATCTTCGCCACTACCGGGTAAGTTGGCTGACTGTAGTTCCAAAGACCCCAGCGAATCTGAAATCTTCATCGTGGAAGGGGATTCTGCGGGTGGCTCAGCCAAACAAGGGCGTGATCGACGGACTCAAGCAATTTTGCCGCTGCGGGGTAAAATCTTGAACATCGAAAAAACCGATGATGCCAGGATCTACAAAAACAACGAAGTCCAATCTTTGATTGCCGCTTTAGGACTCGGAGTGAAAGGCGAAGAATTCAACATCGCCAACCTGCGTTACCACCGAGTATGTCTCATGACCGATGCGGACGTAGATGGTGCCCACATTCGTACCTTGCTACTGACTTTTTTTTATCGCTATCAGCGGGATTTGATCGATCAAGGATTTGTCTACATCGCTTGTCCACCGCTGTATAAACTAGAACGGGGTAAAAACCACTTCTATTGCTATAGCGATCGAGAGCTACAAACTCAGATTGCTACCTTCCCAGCTAACGCTAACTACACCATTCAGCGTTTTAAAGGATTGGGAGAAATGATGCCCCAACAGCTTTGGGATACCACCATGAACCCCGAGACTCGATCGATGAAGCGGATCGAAATTCAAGATGCCGCCGAAGCTGATCGGATCTTTACTATTCTCATGGGCGATCGAGTAGCTCCCCGCCGGGAATTTATCGAAACCTATGGCTCCAAACTCGATATGTCTGAGTTAGATATCTAAATATCTATCGATCGCCTGATTCATGCCAATAACATAAGGGTATATTGGGCGATCGCCAATGAGATTAATGTCTACTCGACCGATTTGTGCCAGTAATAATTCATTGATTACCGTCTGATAACCAATGCCTTGCTTTTCTGCTTCTTTCTTTGCCCAGACTAAGATTTTAGGATGCAGTCGAATCGAGATGGGTTCATATTTCTCCTCTTCTTCTTTGCTGGGACGACCACGCTTTTTCAGTTCCAAGCCAAACTGTTCAGAGATCGCTGCTCTGAATTTCTGGTTTTCTTCTGGTGTGACTTTTCTGGCTTGATCGAACGGAAATTCAGGTTCCTGATTCATATTCTTTACGATTCTTGTTGGTTGCTGCTATTAAGATTGCTCAGATTCCTTTGAACTATTAAGGTTTTCGGGTGATTTTTTCCGAGTATGTTCTCATATGTACTTAGTGATTTTCCCTGCATTAATCTAGCCTGTTTGTACTTCCCTTGGGCGTTATACAACTGTGCCAAATTATTCCAAATCATTGCAGTATCAGGGTGATTATCTCCTCGCACCGTTTTGGAAATATTTAATGCTTCTCGATATATAAATTCGGATTGTTCATATTTCCCTTGATGCTGACAG
The DNA here is from genome assembly GCA_031418695.1 of Synechococcales cyanobacterium VAR_35_metabat_10. Classification (GTDB taxonomy): domain Bacteria; phylum Cyanobacteriota; class Cyanobacteriia; order Cyanobacteriales; family Chamaesiphonaceae; genus JAAFHZ01. The sequence goes on along the minus strand of JANOXZ010000078.1, from coordinate 53 downwards.
ACTAATGCTAAATTATTCAGCACCTTAGGAATCTCTGGGTGACTTTCCCCCTG
>JANOXZ010000077.1:0-4745 GCA_031418695.1 Synechococcales cyanobacterium VAR_35_metabat_10 | reverse complement strand
CTTTCAGTTAGCTGGAGTATTGGATCAGCCCAAACTAGAAACCGCCAAGGGCAGTGGTAGATTACGGTTGCCAGGGGCTTTACTGGTGGCTGATCAGCTAGAACTAAATGGTGATGAATGGCGTGGCAAGTTCCAGACGACTAACCTAGCAGTGGGACAATTTACCAGTTTACCGCCGAATTTGAGTGGCATTCGGGTCAGTAGCAACTTTGATTTGAGTGGTAATCTCAAAAATCCCCAACAGGTCAATGGGGGCGGTAGTGGCAAGATCGTGCTGGGCAACAGCGAAGTTGCTCTCCAACAATGGCAGTTGAACAAAGGAAACTGGCAGGTAGCCGCTAGCACTACAGGTTTGTCTTTGGGTGCTTTGGGGTCAGCAGTGCCAGCTAATTTACAGAGTGGAGTGTTTAGAGGGAATGTGGATTTAAGTGGTTCTCTATCGAAACCACAGCTCACAGCTATTAGTGGCAAAGCCAGTGGAGAACTAGCAATTTGGGGTGGTTCCATTGCTGTTGCACCTGTGCAGATTGCCGATGGTCGTTGGCAAAGTGAGGCTATTACTGTGCGCAATATTAATTTGGCCAACGTTGCTGGCAACAATATCCAGGTGTTAGCAGGCCGGGTTTCGGGTATCGGTCAAGCCGCTGGTCGCCTCGATCGGTTTGACATTAAAGATTTGCGGGTAGATAGCAATGTACAACTTAGTGGCTTGTTGCTGAAGCCCAATTTGGGTGGAGAAACTCCCTCCCTGCCGCCCACCGATCTAGCGGGACCAGTGAAAATTGTTGACGGTAAAATTGACCTAGATTTAGCTGGCAATAATAATTCGTTATCATTACATTCTACCGATCGAGGGCTAAAATTTGCTGGGCGGTTAGCAGGTATCGAATCTGGCAGTCTGGCCGATGGTCAATCAACAGCGATCGAAGCAGAAGGTGAAATCGATGGCAAGCAGCTACGAGTGACTTCCCGAGGTCTGCCGATCGACCTGATTACCGGCTTCTTGCCTCCCTTGCCCCAAATCAAAAAGCAGGAACTGAAAGGAATTGTGGGCGGTGAGTTGAGTATGGATTTATCGACAGGTAAAATCGAAGGCAAAAACTTATCGATCGATAATCCCCAAGTCGGTATCCTCAAAGGTGATCGATTACAAAGTGGCAGCGTGAGCTATGCTGACGGCATTTTGATTGTGCGAGATGGGATGTTTCTGCGTGGTGATAATAGTTACATGATCGAGGGTCGAGTTTTAACCAAATCTCAACAGCCTGAATATCAACTATTGGTCAAGGTAGACAAAGGTAACTTGGCTGATGTGAGTAATCTGTTTCAGATTTTTTCATTGGGTGATGTGCTGAATCCCTTTGGCGATCGGGGCTATGGCCGAGCGACAGATCTGCAAGCAAAAAAAGTTGGCGGTGATTCACACACACTCCAAGAACAAGTCGATCAACTCTCCGAAGTTCGTCGTTTGCAAGGTATCCAAGCCGAAAAAGCTGGAGAAAATCCTTTACCCGATTTACGTAAACTAGATGGTGATTTTAAAGGAACGATCGTGATTAGCAATGCCGCGAAGCAGGGCGTTTACGCTAGTTTTGATGTGAGTGGCGAAGATTGGGCCGTAGACCAATACAACCTATCTAAAATCAATGTGCAGGGGCGCTGGCAAAATAATCTTCTCACCCTATCTAATGTGGCGTTGACTTCTACTAATTCTCAGATTCAGCTCAGCGGAGAATTTGGTGGCGATCGGCAAAATGCCACCATTAAAGTCGATAATTTTCCGGCAGAACGCTTGAGTAGCTTGTTTAGACTACCGATCGAAGTAGCTGGCGATGTAGACTTAGAAGCTCAGATAGGCGGGACTCTCTTTGACCCTCAACTTTGTGGTAATGCTACTATCTCTAAAGGAAAACTCAATCAATTCGATGTCCCCGCAATTTACACGAACTTTAACTACAATAGTGCCCGACTAGGATTCAATAGTATTTTCAAGGACAGTATTGTAGTTGACAAGAGCAAAGAACCTTTATCGAACAATATTTGCAACAGTAATATTACAATAGACAGTAATGCACCCGAACCATTACGGATTGCTGGCAGTGTACCTTACCAACTACCTTTTGCCAAAAAAGCTCCCGACAATCCAAACTTTAGTATTAACTTAAAAGTGCAAAATAAGGGGATGCAAACCCTATCTATTTTGACCCAGCAGCAGCTAAATTGGGTAGATGGTGATGGCCAAATCAATGTCTTACTCAAAGGGCAGATCGATCAGGCTGGCAAGCCTAAGGATGTCACGGCTAAAGGGGATGCCACGATCGCTAATGCTGTTCTACAAGCTGTTGCCCTACCCAATAATCTAACTGGAGTAAATGGCCAAGTAAGCTTCGATTTAGATCGGGTAAAAGTTGATAATTTCCGAGGCAAATATGGCACTGGTGAAATTGTTGCTCAAGGCAGCATCCCGATCGAAAAACCATTGGTCCTACCAGATCCTTTAACTGTGAATTTAGATAAAATTCAGGTTGATCTAAAAGATCGATATCAGGGTGGGGTTTCTGGCCGTTTACTATTGGGTGGTGGCACAATTTTAGCCCCTCGTTTGGGTGGTGAAATTAAGCTCAGTAATGGCAAGATTTCATTACCAGAAACTCCACCAGCAGGCAGTACCTCACTCAGCGCCCCCAGCGATACTGGCTCAACCTTGCAGTTTAAAAGTTTAGATCTATTGCTGGGCGAAAATGTCCAGGTAGAAAAAGCGCCAGTTTTGAGCTTTTTAGCTACTGGTAAAGTGAACTTAAATGGTTCGATGGACAACCTCCAGCCAGAAGGATTAATTCAGTTAGGACGTGGCCAAATTAATTTATTTACCAGTCGTTTTCGGCTCACTGGTAATGAAAATACTGCGCGCTTTACACCCGATCGAGGTGCGGATCCGATTGTAAATTTACAACTTAGTACCAAAGTGCTAGAAACATCCCGCCTACCCAGCATCAATAGCTCCAATGAACGGATTGATATTGATCGTCGCAACCTGTTTAGTACTAACTTTGGTGCGGTACAAACGGTACAGGTAGATGCCAAAGTAAATGGAGCGGCATCTCAAGCAACCAATTTGCTCTCTTTAACTAGTACCCCTAACCGCAGCCAAGATGAGATTTTCTTACTGTTAGGAAATGGCTTAGGTCGTATTTCGCCAGATGAAAGTGGTCTGCTGAATTTTGCTGGTTCTACGGCTATCACTTATGTCCAAGATATTGTGAGCGATTTACTTGGTCTGAGCGACTTCCGAATTTACCCGGCCTTAACTCGTTCAGAACAAAGCACCACTTCCACCTTGGGGGTCGCGGCAGAAGTTGGGCTAGATTTAAACAAAAATGTTTCGGCTTCGGTATTTAAAATTTTGACCAGCGGAGAAGCACCCCAATATAGTATTCGCTATCGAATCAATGATCGATTGCTACTGCGCGGGTCTTCTAATTTATTAAATGAGAGTAGAGCAATTTTGGAGTATGAGAATCGATTTTAGACCCGCCGAATAGAGCACTACCACTCCGGCAATGACCACAAAAACTAGTAACCCCATATTTTGGCTGTCCTAATAATACTGCTTTTATTTATTCAGACATCAGAGCAAACGCATCAAAAGTTATATTGAAATTCCTGTTCTTATGGTCAAGCTAGTGGCGATAGCTGCGCTTGCGCCTCCGGCGATCGAAGCATTACAAGATTGGTAATTGGAAAAACCAGCCCAGATATCTTATTCTGACTTGTAAGACATCCAAAGGCGCTGCTCATGAATATCTCCACCATTAATTCCACCTCTGACCAGTTAGGGGAAACTCGCACCTACAAATGGCAATGGCAAAACCAGAATATTGCGGTAGTTTACGATGTGCAAGGAATCCCCGAGCAGCAGTCCACACCAAAGCGATCGCTGCTATTACTCCCGGCTTTTAGCACGGTCTGTAGCCGCACAGAAATGGCCGAGATTGCCCGCACTTTGTCAGCTCATTACCAAGTAACCAGCATCGATTGGCCAGGATTTGGTGATTCTGGGCGACCTCGGGCATCATACGACCCAGAATTTTATCAGCAGTTCTTAACAGACTTTGTGCGAGACTGTGTGCCCCATCCCACTAGTGTAGTGGCGGCTGGACACACCGCAGGCTATGTTTTACAGTTAGCCCAGACCCAACAAGATTGGTTCGATCGGCTAATTCTGGTCGCTCCCACTTGGCGCGGCCCATTGCCTTCCATGATGAGCGGTCAAAAACCTTGGTTTAAATTCTTACGAGGTTTAGTGCGAACTCCCGTGTTGGGACAAGCTCTCTATGGCGTCAATACCACTAAAGGATTCTTGGACATGATGTATCGTCGCCATGTATATGCCAACCCCGGTAGCATTACCCCCGAGTTGATTGCGACTAAGCGCCAAATTTCCCAGCAGCCCGGAGCCAGGTTTGCCCCAGTGGCTTTTGTAACGGGTGGATTGGATCCAGTGATCGATCGAGCGAGTTTCCATCAGCTTTGCCAAGATTTAAAAATCTCAATAATCATCGGTGCCGATAGTCCACCCAAGTCTTTGGCTGAGATGCGATCACTAGCTGAATTACCCGGAGTAACCAGTGTGACTCTGCCAGGGACTTTAGGAATGCACGAAGAATATGCATCCTTGGTAGCAGCCGAGATTAGCAATATGTTGGGAGTCGTCAGTTAATGCGCTGGCTGATGGCGATTTTTTT